>JASJDJ010000224.1 GCA_030065635.1 Xenococcaceae cyanobacterium MO_188.B32 | reverse complement strand
AATCGTGACACGAAAACGTGACACACTTTTAAAATATGCTCTAACCTAATTAGAGTGTAGACCTCATGTAGACCTCAAATCCTTACTATACAAGGAAACTGTAGACCTATGTACACTTAATAGTGTAGACCTAAGTGTCTGTAAAATAAAAATGTATATTATACATTTTTAAAATACGACTACTTTCTTGTATTTTCAGTACTTTAGAGAATCCTTAAACAAAATGTATAGTACACGTTTTTAAATAAGTACCTATATATCTACATTTCAGAAATGTATATTATACATTTTTAAAATACTAACCAACTTAGTTACCTATAAATAATTAAATTAAATAATATATATATCTATATTAGCCATCCCTACTCCCGACCTCCACCCCTGATTATAATCATCCCCTCAGGCAGAGCGGCACAGCCGAGTTATTTATATAATGTCTCCCTTTTTTTTAAACGTCAAGGGTATTAACACTGAAATTTTCAGAATTGACGAAACTCCCACTAAAGAATGGTTGATTCCCAGCTAATCTATTCAAATAAAAGCTTTGTACCTATACGCGATACATATATGGTTTCCCCTATAGAAATAAAGCTTAGCGGTGGTTTCTATGTCGTTTTATCCCTTTTATTGCCTGTGACCTTCTAAACAGAGCATCTGATAGTTCTTGCCATTGCTCAGGTTGCCAATCAACCTGTTCTTTGTAGGCTGCACCAACCTAACATCTACCTTTATGTTTCTTTGCTGCGGGTTGACAACTAATTCGGCGGTCGACTTCTTGTCCTTAACCGTAAATAAAAAATGTATATTATACATTTTTAAAATATGCTCACCTAATTAGAGTATAGACTTGTGTAGACTAGCAAGTATCTACTGAGTGTAGACTTCAAACCCTTGTTCTACAGCCAAAAATTACTAGGATTGGTTAAACCTTGAGAAGCTGAAAAACAACTATTTCTTACTTGAGTGAGGAGCATATTTTAAAAGTGTATTACTCTTTTATATTACACTTTTCTAAAATGCTCAAAGCTCCTCCTACCTACTACTTTGTCAAGTTAGAAATGAGGGTTAAATCTTCGCTCCTCCGAACTTTTTCTCGCATCCCTCAATTCAAGATTGACAGAGTAGTAGTGCTTGTACTTGAAAACAAGCTCTTCACCTCCAGAATGAAAGAAAGAAACAACCCTGTCGGCGATGCCACCTTGCGCGCGAGAAATGGTGCGCCAAATTTGACGATTTCTTTGGCTGGCTACAAAATAATATGGAAGTGTTTGCGCTTGCATAAAGCAAGTCGAGGATTTTTCTGGGGATGAAACCAGATGCAGTTATTGCTCTATCTAGATTTCATTGATTATCTCTCTCTTTTTCCCTAAAGTTCAGTTACAAAGGGAAAGTAGAGTACCAAAAAGCCAGGAGGAGCGCATTGCGAGGAAATCGTGCGCCATTGCACGCACTGATTAAATTGCCAACTGAGTTGGCTGGAGTTCAGGGCAACTAACTCCAAGGCGAACGACTTACCTAGACCTGAAAAGGCGAGGGGACAGGAGCCTGTTTGTAAAGCGGGAAGTAACAGAAGACGTGTATGTTGCTGTCCTGCAATGCCTGAGCGATATGGTTAAAGCGACACGGCTTGAATCCTAATATCCATTGGTGGAACCGCACATCCAACGGTCACGCACGTCTATACACCGATGCCCTTGGTAACTACAAGTTCGGCTTTCGTTTGTAGTACGCCCTGACCAAGGAACGATGAGTAATGAACTCATTTAAGGATATGGATGGGAAACCTAAGTCGCTCTGAATAAGTTTATCGGTGACGGAAAATGGGATTGCCTAAGGGACTAGAGTCAGCCCTTTCAAGGTGATCGTTTGTACTAATATAAGTAGCGCTTGCCAATGTAAAAATAGGGATTTCAGACATCAGGAAATTACTCTTTATTTAAGATTAAATAAATTTCTCCTGATTGGTAATGCTCAATTTCAGCTTGGCGATCGCGGAGACATTGCGGAAACACGAATAAACCGTTGATAGTTCATTTGTACCCCTTGAAAGGACTGGGGACTAGAGTTCTAGGGTAACGGAGTTCTAATAGTAGTTGTGAGAGTTACGTCTCACCAGGGAGAACGGGAGAGCCGTTTACAGGGCGAAGATACTGATACCAATTCACTAAATGAACGCTATACATTAGACGATTACCGCCTCTAGTTTAGTGGAATTCATCCTTAGCAAAGTTAAAGTGAATTGGTATGAACATCATACGTGAGAGGGGATATCGCCTCAAACGTAAAGATTACTGGAAAGCTACGTGATACGGAAACGGTCATGCGTAGTTTGGAGGAGGGTTGTTGTTGGAAAAGTACCAAGATTGGTAACTCGCTGGCAGCCTATCCTACCCGCATGATGCGTTTTGAATGGGAGGCTTGAGAAGCGATTCTCAGGTCGACCCCTAACAGCTTTACGCCTAAGTCTAAGCAGGTGGTGAATCAGTAGATGTAAATGGTTTTTAAGATTAAATCAATAGAATTCATGGAACGGCAAGGACCTTCAAGAGATAAGATTTGCTTTTTCTTGTCCTTGGTAAGCCTTTTCTTTGCATCACTGAATTCTACATTGCGTGGGCTGTTAATCGATGACTCTCGAAATAGTAAATGATTCAGTATTTGAATTACGGTCATGGCATAATTATCAGCAATAAATTGTGCTTGTGCCTTGTTAAAATAATCAAACTCAGGCTTAGAGTTATCAAAGCCGTGTTTTGCCTCACTAATGCTGAGCCATCCAGTTCTATATGCAGTTTTTTGCTCCTCCACTTCTTTTTTGGTATATTCTAGTGCTTCTTGAGCAAGTTCTTGAAAAAATCCAAGAGCATAATCTGATTTCTTCACCCAAGAGAAACGCTGGAAAAACTCTTCTCGATTTCCAATTGATTTGATTTGACCAACTATAATTGATTTCCAGGTCTCGCTTTGCAAGTTTTGGATATCTTCAATTATCTTGTTCATTCTTAGGGCTTTGATTGACCTCAATATTTCTATTTCTAATCTTGTTTTTATGTCTTTTTGTTTTATGTCTTTTTGTAAGTCCATCCGGTTTGTTTTGTTATCGTCTACTTCCTCGGTTAGTTTATTTATTGCATCGTTATCGCTTTTTTGTATAGTTTCTTGTATAATTTTTATTGCTTCCTCGGCAGCAGGCGAACTAATTTCTTGACTACTTTGAACACTTTTTAATATTTTGTTCTCGATCCCCCACAGATCTTTGTCAAGCAATTCAAATAATTTATCAATGGCAATTTTGACTTTTTTGTCTTCTTCCGATAGTTGTTCTTCTTCGGATAATTGAATATTCTCCCTGTTTATCTTATCCCAAAGTTTTGGAGCGAACCTTTGTAATAGCAAATGTTTTAGCTCCTTCTCTATTTTTTCTTTCCAATCTCTGGCAGCTTTCTCAAGAGTGGTGGTTATCAATCGCTGGAGTCGTTCGGTGGCATGGTTTCTGGAAATTTTATGTGCTTCTGATTTAATCTCACTAAGGTCATCGACATGTACGCGGTAGCAACACTCGTGCAGTAATTGCAACGTAATTTCAAGATCGTGTATTAAATTATTTGCCTGATCCCTATATTTGCCATCGAAAAATTCCTCTATTTTTGTGATGGCACTGTCGTGTTTATTCCATTCCTTTTGTAGCTTTCTCTTCTTTTCGAGAGATACCATAATATCCGCAATATTCAGTAGCCACAAATCAAATATGTACTTACTGCTTTCTTTGAGTCTTTCCTCTAATTTATCGCTATTTTTTGAGGTATGGCGATAAACTCTGTCAATTATATCAACTAGCTGTAAGTATCCATCTTCACCTGTACTTAAAGTTCCATACTGATCGTGATATAGCACTAGATCGGCAATGAAAAACAAATCATTCCGCTCAAAGTTTTGTTTGTATGTTTTCTGAGATATAACATTAAGTCTATAACGAGAGTAAGTAGTGTGAGAGTCCAAAATGATCGCTCCCTCCATAGCATGGCGAGCGTATTGGATTGACTTGCCAATATCGTGATAAAAGCCAGCCAGCATGAGTTTAAAAGTGCGGAAAGATGGCTCTTTATCGTAAATTAAGATATCTCCAAGGTTTTGATAAAATTCTTTTGTTTGTTCATTTTTTGGGGGGGATTCTGGTTGTTCAAATATCTTGTCAACAATTTTCTGAATATTCTCTTGATGTGAAAAATAGATGATGAGCCTGGCTAAAGCAGCAACTACATTAACAAAATGGTTATAATCTCCATAGTTTTTTGAGTAGTTATATTCGGTAGAATAATAGGATTCGCTCTCCTTGTCTGGCTCCAATCTGACTAAGTGATGCGAACTGTCTGGAGCGCCTGGATCTTTATAGGGAATTGTCCATTGGCGTTCTAAAAATAATTTATGGAAATGTTCAAGAAATGGGTAAGTCAATTCTTTTTCTTGACACACTAAATCAACAATATCATCTATTTTTTCATTAGTTTGCTTAACTCTTGATTCAGGGTCATTTTCCCGGTTCAAATCCTTTAAAGAAGCCTCCAATTGTACCTCATATTCTTTTTGTGGGAAAAAGAGTGTTCTTATGTTGTTAATGCTTTTTTCAAAATCTTCATCCGAAGTATCTTTTAAAATTTCATGCAATGGATTTTCATGCAATGGATTCATGGAAACACTCCCTGTTTAAGCCTAGTTTATCTACTTAAATTATGGCTGTAAAACTTCGGCAATAAATGCACCTACTGGATTATCTAATGTTTTCTTTATCAATGCTATGCCGCCTCGTTGTCCAGCACTTTATATGATTTATCTATTTTTGGCTACTTGGCGATCGCGATCGCCTAAATACCAAGGAGACTTTAAACCTTGCTATACTTGTGTTTCCGCACAGTCAACCCACGAATCGCTGAAAGGCTGATTAAATAAAGATCTTAAAAGTTTTGTCAGTCAACCAGGTAATCTGCTTTTCAAAGATTCTAAGTTGAGTTTGCCAAAACTTACTTCTGACAAGGGTTAGAGTAACTTCTCAATTAAGCTAATTAAGGTCTGCGATCGTCTTAAAAAGAGTAAATTGTAAAAACCTTACATAACAAGGGTTTTAGGACTTTTGTCAGTCAATCAGGGACTTCCATACCTTGAGTGGTAAGCTTAGACGCACTTACCTTGCACTTTAATATCCCCGAAAGCCTTGTAGATATTGATACAAGTAAGAAACTTTAATGCGTCTAAGCTTAGTATTGTTAGGGTAAGTTTTGGTAAGTTGGTCTAGGATGCTTTGTACTTCTGCGATTACTTCTTTTAGGTTGTTCTGTTATGCTTCATTGATAATTCCTGCTATTTTGGCGTTACTACTGATTTCACCTTGGGTAACACCGACTCCAAAGTTTCCTTCTTGGTCAATGTCTGTTTTGTTTGCTGATACCTTTTCGCTACTTCCAGAGTGATTTTGATTGGTGTATTGTCCCACTGCTTGCTCCAAATTCTTGAGCAACTCTTCTGTGCGACCATACCATATTTGGTTATCAATAGATTTAAAATAACCCAGACTTTTCTTAGCATACATAATAGCTTCATTAAGGTATTTACGCTTTGCCAACTTTCCCTCTGAGGTTTCAGCCTTCTTTGCATGAAATCTAGCTTGTAGATAAGCTATTCTTCCCTGTCCTTCATTCCATCCGAGCTGGATAGAGATCCTTTCAGCCTCCGCCAGGTAAGAAAGTGGACACTGCTCCTGCTGATTTCCCTCAATAAGTACTTCTGCAATCTTGAGATTCCCAATTCCTATATGTTCTATATCTTCTATTTCAGAAAATAGCTGGAGACTTTCCTTGGAGTATTTTAAAGCTAGATCCCCTTTGCCCTGGTCAAGTGCCAAGCTTCCAAGGTTCCCTAACAAGCGAGCCTTAAGAGGCTTCTGTCGCCGTGTGTGGTTTTTGAGTGACTTGACAACTTCATCGGCTTTTGTAAAGTACTTCTCCGCCTTCTGCAACCGTTCTACTTGTTGTCCTGGCAGATCTCTATCTCTTTGGTAAGAGATCCCCATATATCTGTAACAGTAGAACCTAAGTTCTTCTGCATTTGGATCTATAGGCTTACTCGGTTCACCTAATGCCTGGATGACATATTTAAACTCTTGCCTTGCCTTTTTATGTTCATTAGCCTGAACAAGCATATAACCAACATGCTTTGTTTGTGCCCACAGCGCTTCTTGTTTCTTGTCCAGGTGGTTAAGGGCCTCAACATAGCTACGACCGAATTTGGCGGCATCGTTATAGATACCCCTGAACTCAAAAAACTCTCTTAACCGTATCTTGACTTCAAGAAGCTTTTCCCAGTCGTTTTCTGCTTCAAGTCGCTCAATCACTGACCAAAGTTTCCCATAGTGCATCGAGAGAAGTTGGGAATAGGTATTGTTAAGTTGGACACCTGGTTTCACAAAGATAAACCAAGCCCAAAGGAACTCATTTTTTTCTCGATCAGAAATAATGGTTCCTGGCAACCGACTGTTTTTGCCATTTGCCGCAAACTCCTCAACCTTCTGGCGATCCTGAGCAATGGCAGCTTCTTTGTTGCTAGCGTTTGTAGTATCTGGCTTACGTCCAGTGATTCCCCACACTAGCCTATCTAGTGATTCAAGCTCATCAGTTCTACTAGCAAAACTTAACCAACTCAATTCTCGGAGAAACAGCAAATCGTCTGGAAATTTACTAACATTTGGCAGTAGAACAGGAATAACAGAAATATTTTCCTCCACACACAGACTAATAAAACTCCGCAGTTCCATAATCTGCCACTTTCCTAGTCCTTCTGAACCGATGAAGATAGCAGCAGATTTAACCTGGGGAATCGCTTTTTGAATCTGTGCCTGAAACGAACGTCCTGGTTGGATTTGCTCCTCATCTAGCCATGGCTTCAATCCACGTTTCCTAAGTTCTAATGCAATAGCCCTAACTTGAGGTTTATCCGCACTGTTGTGAGCTAGGAAAACATCAAACTGCTTCTGAGTTAGTTTTGTCATAGCTTTTCAGACAATTTAGAACTAGAAGTTTGAAGGTGTTGGGAATTATCCTTTTTTGCCCTCGCTTAAATAAGTATATATAAAAACACAAGAAGAAATACCAAAAAAATAGAAAAGTAACTCACCCGCTTTTTAGGCTAGTATGTTGCCCCGTCTACTACCGTCAAGTATCTCCACTACGTTCCGACCTCTAGCGAGGCTTGTACTTAACAGTACAAGTACTTGACAGTATACGACTATAGGGCAATTTCTTTTTCTTTGTAAGCGGGCTGGAGGGGAATGTGTTCTCTCTTCTTTAAGGGAGAGTATAAACCTAACTAACTTACAACAATGACTACAACTACTTTCAAGCTAACTGAAGACCAAGCTAAAGCTATTACTAAAATGAAAGAATTTTGTGCCTATCCCGAGCATAAATTCTTTAGGCTTACTGGTTACGCTGGTACAGGTAAAAGCTATCTCATCTGTCAGTTAATTAAATGGCTACAAGACAATAATTACAAGGTAATAGCTGCTAGCCCCACTAATAAGGCAGCTAAGAATCTAGAGAACATAGCAAGTGAAGCTGGTATTGCCCTGAATGTAACTACTGTAGCTAAATTATTAGGTCAACAAGCGGTATTAAATGAACAAACTGGCAAAGAGGAATTTATCAGTCAAGGAAGCGAAGCTATAGATACCTATGATGTGATTATCATTGACGAGTTCTCTATGGTAAATATAGATAATTTTGTAGATATCAAAATTGAAGTAGAGGATTCTAATAAGACTAAAGTGATTTTTGTAGGCGATAGCGCACAATTACCGCCAGTCAACGAAAACGAACCTATTGTAGCTAGTCATCCCGATATCACTTGTCACGCTAATTTGTCTACTGTAGTTAGGTATGACGGTGAATTGGCTAAGGTAGCAGAAAAAGTAAGAAGCGATCGCGCTTATCGTCAAACAATTTATCCTTTTATTACCGTCAGCGATCGGACTATTGTTTGTCTAGACAGGTATGAATGGCTACAAGCAGCAGTAAAACTATTTAAATCTGATGAATTCAAAGTCAATCCCAACTATGTCAGGTTTCTAGTTTGGAGAAATAAACAGGCTGATATTTTAAATGCCTATGTACGTAATTCACTTTGGGGTGAAGATGTATCAGCGTATGTACCAGGCGATAGGTTAATAGCTAAATTACCTGTATTTCGTAGTGTATCTGAATACACAGCTACAGGTAAAAGAAAGAAAAAGAATAAATGGCAAATTATCATGAATAGCTCTGAAGAATGCGAGGTACTATCAGAGGGTAAGTTAACTTATGACAAGACTTACGGTTGGCAACATTGGGTAGTACCTGTAATTACAGATGATGGATTGAGGCTAGATTTACGGATACTAACTGAGAATGGAATACTTGAGCAGAAGGAATATTTGAGAGAGTTAAAAGAAGCAAGGAAATGGAAGGCTTATTACAACGCCCTAAAAAGCTTTGAT
>JASJDJ010000223.1 GCA_030065635.1 Xenococcaceae cyanobacterium MO_188.B32 | reverse complement strand
GTCTCGCGAAGCGAGTGCTGCCGCACCGCAGTCTAAACAAGAGTTTTAGAATTTAGAAATGGTAAGACTTTTCCTAGACTAACAAAAGAGGGATAAAAATACTACGCTACCTATGACCCTTTTCAAACATCCTCTTAGCCGTGTACCAGATTTGAAACTAGATAATTGGGTTGGCTAATTTATGTGAATCATAATATTGTGATAAGGCCGATCGCGGTTATACTTTAATCTCTAACCCATCACATCAAGAAACGGCTATGGACGCAGCTTGACGGTACAACTTAGCGTTACATGACTCAAATCCCGCGCTCGAAACAATCCGTTTCCCATTCTCAGCTTCTTAAAGTTTCTTTATATTCAATCTATCCTCATTGTCAAAAAATTACCTTTTCATAGACTAAAATCAATTAAATCTTGAAAAGAATAGATCGAATGCTATATAGTTTGGATTGTTAAGACTTTTAATCTATAGTAATCCAATAGCATACTGCATTCTATTTTTCTCAGAATTAGTAATGCTTTGGGTTGGTCTTAGAACATTCGATCTGGTTTTAATAATCCTTTAGCCGAGTAAAAAATAACCATGATACATTTAGAATCAACATTTCATAGTGGATTAGCTCCTGGTCTTGTATTTTCTTTCCCTTTGTTAGCCACTGCGCCTGATTCTGAAGCTGCGCCGATGGTTTTAGCAGCAGTTTTACTTAGTCTTGTCTTTATCTATCTGGCTAGCAAATTAGGAGGGGAACTTTCTAAATTAGTCGATTTACCACCCGTCTTAGGCGAATTAGTAGCTGGTGTAGTAGTCGGGGTTTCTGCTTTACACTTATTGGTATTTCCCGAAGCAGGTGCAACCGCTAGCGATTCGGTGGTGATGACTATTTTGCAACAAATTGCTGGTTTAAGCCCTGAGAATATTGGGGAAGTATTTACCTCTCAAAGCGAGGTTATCTCGGTATTAGCAGAACTGGGAGTAATCATACTCTTGTTTGAAATCGGTTTAGAATCGGATCTCAGAGAATTACAAAAAGTTGGTGTAAGGGCTGCTATTGTTGCCGTTGTCGGTGTTGTTGCTCCTTTTTTCGCTGGTACAATCGGACTTATCCTGATTTTTGGCATGCCAACTATTCCTGCGGTATTTGCCGGTGCAGCTTTGACGGCTACTAGTATTGGTATTACTTCAAAAGTATTGTCGGAATTAGGACAGCTTAAATCTACAGAAGGTCAAATTATTGTTGGTGCAGCAGTTATTGATGATGTTCTCGGTATTATTGTTTTAGCAGTAGTTGCTAGTTTAGCGAAAACTGGAGATGTCGATGTTCTCAATTTAGTTTACTTAATTATTAGTGCCACAGCTTTCTTGTTGGGTTCGATCTTTTTAGGTAAATTTTTTAATAAAAGCTTTGTCGCGATCGCCGAAAAATTACAAACTAGAGGTAAATTGGTCATCCCTGCTTTAATCTTTGCTTTCCTAATGGCGTTTTTAGCTAATGCCATTCATTTAGAAGCAATTTTGGGTGCTTTTGCTGCTGGTTTGGTTTTAGATGAAACTGACAAGCGTAAAGAGTTAGACCAACAAGTTATTCCTATTGCTGACATTTTGGTTCCCATCTTCTTTGTATCTGTAGGTGCGAGAGTCGATCTCAGCGTTCTCAATCCTACCAGTGCGGATAATCGTCAAGGATTAATTATTGCAGCTTTCTTAATTGTGGTAGCTATTATCGGTAAAGTTATCACTGGTTGGTCGATCTTTGGTCAAGAGAAAATCAATCGTTTAGCAATTGGAATTGGGATGATTCCTCGTGGTGAAGTAGGCTTAGTCTTTGCTGGTATTGGTGCAGCTAGTGGCGTTTTGGATAAACCATTGCAAGCAGCAATTATTATCATGGTAATTCTGACTACTTTTATTGCTCCACCTCTATTACGTTTTACTTTCAAAGAAGAGGAAGAACAATTGGGAGAAAAACCAGATTTAGCGACAGAAAATTAGCTTTAAACGCCCAAATTCTCACTTATCGATAGATTGGTTGGATATGGTGAACTTTTCTCGCCATTTCCCACCGTCAATAAGATAGTTAAATCACTAAAGCATTTAAGCCTTTAATTGAAGTTATGAACCGATACTAATTTTATCCATTTGCCTGGTATAAAGACGATCCCGTACTTCAATTGTCTTAATGAAGCGTACTTTTTAAGTGAGTGGTTAATCGAAAATTTAATCTTTTTTTTGTATTCTCACAACTGTGGTTGTACTAATTTTTCTTTTGATTTAAGCTTTTTATAGATTAAAAAGTAGAGCAAATAATATTTAGTCAGCGTTTTTTTACTTTTAGTATGACTTTATTCGTTATTACAGACGGTTAATAGAGGGTGGATGGAAGAGAACAAGCTAACTTTCTCTTCTCGTTTTTTATACTCAACATTCACCCCTTCATCTAGGTAGCATCTTAGAAAAACGTACGTTTTTACAATTAGTCCTTATCTAACCAGCAATTATCATGCTAGAAGCCTGTGTATTTGCCACCATATTGTGTGGATTTTTTGGCATTATTGCTAAAAAAAACCTATTTATGAAAATAGTTTCTATGGATGTCATGAGTACAGGAGTTATCTCCTATTATGTGCTGATTGCATCATTAGGTGGATTAGTAACACCAATTGTTGATAACACTAAAGACGTAGCTTATGCCGATCCCGTACCTCAAGCAGTTATCTTAACAGCGATTGTAATTGGCTTTTCGATTCAAGCCCTAATGCTGGTGGGTGTAATGAAGTTGGCACAGAATAATCCCACCCTGGAACACAGAAAAGTTGAGAAGAACAATACACCATGAGTACTATTACAATTGCCTGGATTGCATTACCATTTTTTATCGGATTTAGTGCCTATCTACTGCCCAAACTTTCGCGATTATTTGCCTTTTTTGTCGCCTTAGCTTCGGCAGGATACGCATTTAAAATATTTTTAGAGGATTCGCCAATAATACTGCAATTATTAGATAATTTCGGTGTTACATTAGCGGTGGATGAGTTGAGTGCCTACTTTATCTTAACCAATGCCCTAGTAACAATTGCGGTCATACTCTATTGTCAGGATAGCGATAAGACATATTTCTTTTATACCCAGCTAATTATTTTGCATGGCAGTGTTAATGCTGCGTTTGTCTGTGCAGATTTTATTAGTTTATATGTAGCTTTAGAAGTAATTAGTATTGCTTCCTTTCTTTTGATTACCTATCCCCGCACCGAACGCTCGATTTGGGTAGGCTTGCGCTATCTATTTATCAGCAACACTACCATGCTGTTCTATCTGGTTGGTACGGCATTGGTTTATCAAGCAAACTATTCGTTTAGTTTTGCTGGTTTGACTAATGCACCGCCAGAAGCAATAGCGTTCATCTTTCTCGGACTATTGACCAAAGGGGGTATTTTTGTATCGGGATTATGGCTACCCTTGACCCACTCCGAATCTCAGTCCCCCGTGTCGGCGATGCTGTCGGGAGCGGTGGTCAAAGCTGGTGTTTTTCCCTTAGTGCGTTGTGCGCTGATGTTAGAGGGGATCGATCCTATAGTCAGACTTTTTGGAGTAGGAACTGCTCTTCTAGGAGTATTCTTCGCCGTCTTTGAAAAAGATACCAAGCGAATGCTAGCATTTCACACGGTTTCGCAGTTAGGCTTTATTTTAGCTTCACCACTTGTGGGCGGATTTTATGCCCTTACTCATGGTTTAGTTAAATCAGCCTTATTCCTAATAGCTGGTTCTTTACCAAGCCGAAACTTTAAAGAACTGCACCATCAGCCAATCGGCACTGCGGTCTGGATTGCAGCAGCTATGGCTAGCTTCTCTATATCCGGCTTTCCGCTGTTGGCTGGTTTCGGGGCAAAGATATTAACTAGCAAAAACCTCTTAGATTGGCAAGTTATCGCCATGAATGTTGCTGCGGTAGGAACAGCCATATCCTTTGCTAAATTCATATTTTTACCCCATGGAGGAAAAGCAAATGTACAGCCTGGTTTTTGGCGAGCGATGATACTTTTGCTCAGTGGTTTAATTATGGCTAATGTTCTTTATTATCAGGCTTATACCATAGATAACACCATTAAACCCCTGATAACTATTGCCATTGGCTGGTCAGCATACAATTTGATTTTTCAACGGATAGTAATTAAACTTCCTCGTGTACTAGAGGAATTTGAACATCTAATCGGTGTTATGACTTTGATGTTAATGTCGCTTTTTTGGATGGTAATGCCATGATTGGTTATTTAAATTTGATGTTGCGTTTAGCGATTTGGTTTCTACTGACTGCGGATTTTAGTTTGGCAAACATCACAATCGGTATTTTTATCTCGTTAATCTTGCCACAAAGTTATAGCAGTTATAAAAATCCAGGAGCAATAAAAGACTGGTTACGAGCTTTGGGTGAAGCCATAGTGGCAATTCCTCAGGCATATATCGAGGCATTGCAAATAATCATCCGCCCTCACAATGGGGAAGACGTAATTATGGAACAAGTCCGACCAAATCGAACCCCAGGACTGATATTTTTGGACATATTTGTGATTACGTTTACACCCAAGACTGTTGTTTTGAAATATCACCAAGAAGGTCAATACGAAGTACACCATGTTCGACGGAGAAGGAAATCATGAACTTAATAGCCATGAATTTTATCATGATTGCCATGATTCTGACTCTACTCATACCCATTGTTGAGGCATGCAAGGATAACAATATTTGGCAGAAAATGTTGGCACTTTCGAGTATCTCAACTAAGACTTCCATCATGATTTTAGTTGTTTCTGTCTTGCGTGATGATTGGATGATTGGTGTAGTCGCCGTCATCATCCTCAGTGTAGGTAATGCTGGATTCATGTTAATAGCACACGTTATGAAGAGAATGAGGAATATATGATTACTACTGTATTAGGTTATGTTTTCATAGGTATAGGAATCCTTTTCTGGTTTTGGGGAACTTCTGCTCTAACTACCAACCGCTCGGTACTATTTAAGCTACACAGTCTGTCGGTAGGAGATACCCTAGGCTCGATCGCGATTGTTTTCGGGCTACTCCTAAAAATACCCAGAGAATGGTCACTACTCGTCCTTGCTATTATTTCCTTGGCAATTTGGAACACCATGTTGGGATATGTATTAGCTTATTGTTCTACTAGTAGAGGTAAAAATGACTGATATATATATCTATTTAATAATTGCTTTGCTGCCATTAACTGCATGTATGGTAATCTTTCAAGTCAATCCCTATCATGCTCTAGTAATCCGTGGGATATTGGGAGGAGTAGCAGCGATGCTCTATGCAATTTTGGGGGCAGCAGATGTGGCGTTAACCGAAGCCTTAGTAGGTACTATGCTGGCAATTACTCTCTATGCAATAGCAGTACGTTCCGCTATGGTTATGCGGGTTGGTGTCCTCACAGAAGAGTTGAAGCAAGTAGATGAGAATATACTCAATGAAGGCAAAGCCCAACAACTTTTTAGTCAACTTATGACCGATTTGCAAAAAGTTTTTCGCCAATATCATATGCGAATTGAACTGATTTCCTATAAAGATATGGACGACTTAGATCGAGCCTTGGTAGAGCAAGAAATCCATACGACCTGTATCCGACAAGCGCCCCTCGAACAAGACGATCGAGACCAAGCTGAAATCCAACCTTATCAAACAAAGACCAGGATTAAACGCCTCTATAACATCATGAAAAACGAACTTTCATCATCAGAAACAATCCTGACTTATTTTAATGTAGCAAACCCAGAGGAGAAGCATTCATGAAAAGAGTTTATATTGCCATAGGGATAGCCCTATACATTAAAATGCTGATCATGCCCAATCCAACAGCAGATGTCACGGATATCTCGATCATTGAATCGGTAGTAACAGATAGCGGAGTGCCCAATGCCGTTGCGGGTATTCTATTCAGAAATCGACTTTATGATACTATTTTTGAAGTTATCGTATTTACTCTCGCCATTATGGGTGTTCGTTTTCTGATGGCTAATGAACAACCCTCCAAGCAAGTCTATCAATTTACAGACCAATCGTCTATTATTTTGGCACGTTTAGGAGCAACTATTACAGCTTTGGTAGGTGTTGAACTAGCAATTCGCGGGCATCTCAGTCCTGGGGGTGGTTTTGCTGCGGGAGTAGCTGGAGGAACCGCAATCGGTCTAGTTGCCATCACTTCCTCATCACAGTGGATGGAGCAAATATACAAGCACTTAAACGCTGCTACCTGGGAGAAAATTTCGGTTCTAATTTTTATTGTCTTGGCAGCTATAACTTTAGCAGGAATAGAATTACCACACAGAGAGTTAGGTACGCTTATTAGTGGAGGTATTATTCCCCTACTCAACGTTTTAGTTGCCATAAAAGTTGCATTGGGGTCGTGGGCTGCTATTCTACTTTTTATTCGTTATCGAGGATTGTTGTAATAGTTTATGGTTCCTTTTCGGAGTGAAAATCCGACGAATATTACCCCTTTTGTAGTGTATGCTCTCATAACAATTAATCTTATTCTGTTTTTCTACGAGATATTTTTGGGAGAAAGATCGAACTATTTGTTTGAACTCTATGCCCTAATTCCTAAAGAATTATCCGCTAGCTTGGCAGGAAATCGACCCAATCAACCCGTACCAGAAATTTATACCCTGATCACTTCACAATTTTTACACAGTGGTTTAATACATATAGGCTTTAATATGTTGTTTTTGTGGATTTTTGGTAATAATATTGAAGAGTGTTTGGGTCACTTTAAGTTTTTATTTTTTTATCTTAGTTGTGGCGTTTTAGCTGCCTTAACTCACTGGGTTTTGGCAATGGAATCAACGATACCAACAGTGGGGGCTAGTGGCGCGATCGCTGGAGTTATGGGAGCCTATCTACTTAAATATCCTCACGCTAAAATTATACTCTTTCCTTTTGTTACTAAAAAACTTCCTGCTTTCTTTTTCTTGGGTTTTTGGTTTTTTTACCAAGCTTTTAAAGGTGTTGCGTCTCTTGGCTTACCCGAAAGTAGTAGCGGTTCTGCTTATTGGGCGCACGCTGGCGGTTTTATTTTTGGGGCTATTTTGGCAACATTACTAGGACTATTTCGCGATTAAAATAAAATATAGACAAATTAAATACCTAACAGCTCAGAGCGATCGTGCATCCTATCGAAAATAATGGCATAATTTCGTTTGAATCTTAAATTAAAGACAAGAGGGAAAGTTTTGAACATCGATACTGAAAGGTTAGCAGATATCCTTAAACTCACTCGTTCTGTAGCTTGGGGGACGGTGGATATTCTTAGTTCTTACTATTCTGGGGGAGATAAAGAAGATGAACTAGATGTCCAACAAAAAAAGAAAGGCGGTCCCGTAACCAGTGCAGATTTGGCTGCTAACCACTATATCCTCGAACAATTACAAGCTCAATTAGGTACGGAAGAATTTGGCTATCTTTCTGAAGAAACTTTCGATGTCAAAAAAGCAGAACCCATAGCTAAAGATTGGGTATGGATTATCGATCCTCTTGATGGAACAAGAGATTTTATCGACAAAACTGGAGAATACGGTTTACATATTGCTCTAGCCTATCAAGGTCGTCCTGTAATTGCGGTTGTAGGTATCCCAGAAGCGGGAAAAATATATTATGCCTCTAAGGGGAATGGTACATTTGTCGAAACTCGCGACGGACAAGTCAGACAAATTAAAGTATCCGAACGCAATGTCCCTGAAGAAATGTATTTAATTGTTAGCCGTACTCACAGAGATGAACGTTTTCAAAAATTAATCGATCGACTACCCCTTAAAGGAAAAAAATATATGGGTAGTGTGGGGGGTAAAATCTCTACTATCCTCGAACAAGAATCCGATCTTTATATTTCCCTATCTGGTAAGTCTGCTGCCAAAGATTGGGATTTCGCTGCACCAGAATTAATTTTGACTGAGGCTGGTGGTGAGTTTTCTTATGCTGATGGAAAACCAGTTTTTTATAACCAAGGGGATGTAAAGAAATGGGGTTGTATTATGGCAACTAACGGTCATTGTCATCAACTTGTCTGTGAAAAAGCAACAGAAATAATTGCTGAGATTGATAGTAACGGGTGAGTTTGGAGTTCGGAGTTCGTAATTCGGAGTTCGGAGTTACAGTAGTAGATGGCTGACGCGGAGACGCAGAGACACGGAGACGCGGAGATCGATTTGTAGCAGTAATTTTGGTATTTAATTTAAAAACCGATTAATTCTTATCGATCTCCCGTCTAGTCAAGGTTCAACCTGGGAAGAGGTTAAGCAACGACTGGGTTTTGATAAATGATTTACAATAACACATTTCAATATGGCTACCGCCACGCTACCGCTAACAGCAACGCCTATTCTTCTGAATTTAACCTTGTGTGAGAGAATTCCCTACCCTTCCGGCAAAAAAAGGCTCTACCGAACCTCGGATGTAAAACTGTTAGAAACTAGAAGCTAAAAGTCTTATCCAGCAAGTGTTTTACTCTTTTTCTATTGCATTTTGAGTATTTTAGGCAGCGATCGCTGCCTAAATCCCTTATAGATCAATG
>JASJDJ010000222.1 GCA_030065635.1 Xenococcaceae cyanobacterium MO_188.B32 | reverse complement strand
CGAGGTAAATTCGTCTGAAACCCAGATATATTAAGGATTTAGCTATTTTGAGGTTAAAGTATTGATATATCAGGCTTTCACCCCTTTTTGAACCTAGTTTTTTGTCAAAGTCCCGATAAGCGAACGGTGAGTTCGGAGGTTTCCTCCGAAGTTCATACGCCCCGTCACGCTACACTGCTTGCAGTTAGCGTTGGGAGTATGTCACCAGCTATTAGCTATTACATTAGTGAGAAGTAAAGAAAATGTAAGACTGTCAATTTCCCATGAAAATTTTTGATTCTTCTTCTTTCTGGATTTTCTGCTTTACGATAATTTTTCTTCTCTCTCTTGATTTTTGGTCTTGGGGGAAGAAAACTTCTTTTTCCTTACTTTATCTTCCGCATTGGATATTTTATTTTATCGGTTTGCAAATTATTCTTTCGCTGGCTTTATTTTGTTTCAGTCTAAAATACTGGAAAACTCGCTCTAAGTAGATTATGACTCCAGCAAATCTGATTCTATATCTAGTTATTGCTGTTTATTTATTAGCAACTCTGGGGGTGGGTCTTACCAGTTATCGTCACCCCCAAAATACTCCTGAAGACTATTTTTTGGCAGACAGAACCATTCGTCCTATCGTGCTTTTTTTCACTTTAATGGCGACTAATTTTAGTGCTTTTACTTTTCTCGGCTTTGCTGGTGCAGGTTACCGCATTGGTATTAGTTATTACGCCATGATTAGTTTTGGGACAGCATTGGTAGCTTTGTCATTTTATGTAATTGGCGATCGAGTCTGGCTGCTAGGTCAAGAAAAAGGTCTGATTACTCCTTCGGAGTTAATTGAAGAGCGTCTCGGCAGTAAAACGCTCAAATCAATTTTTCTAGCAGTAATGGTGCTTTTTACTGTGCCGTATTTAACCTTACAACCCATAGCAGCAGGCTATCTCTTGGAAAATTTGACCGAGGGAGAAATTTCTTATTTTACTGGAGCGACTTTTTTGACCTTAGCGATCGTGTTGTATGTGTTTATGGGAGGGATGAGAAGTGTAGTCCTAACTGATGTCTTGCAAGGTCTTTTAATGTTTGTTTTGCTAATAGTAGCTGTGTTAACTATTGCTCATAATTTAGGAGGTTTGAGCGAAGCTAACCGCAATGTTTACCAACTCAAACCAGAACTTTTCTCGCGAGAGGGTGTAGACAATTTTTTCACCAAACCGAAGTGGTTTAGCTATATGCTGTTGTGGGGTCTTAGTGTGCCGATGTTTCCACAAATGTTCATGCGATTTTATCTGCCGAAAACCCCCAATTCCCTGAAAGTTTCTGCCGTCTTATATCCTTTAGTCACGGCAATTATGTTTATTTGTCCAGTACTAATTGGAATCTGGGGACATATTCCTTTTCCCGACTTGGCAGGACAAGCTAGCGATCGCGTACTGCCCATGATGTTGCTAGAATATACACCGATGTGGATGGCTTCTGTAGTCATGGTCGGAGCATTGGCAGCATTTATGTCTACTCTCGATTCCCAACTGCTGGCTCTTAGCTCAATGTTAACGCGGGATATTTACCTCTCTTATTTTCGCCCTCATGCTTCCCTTTCCGAGCAAACTATGGTGGGCAGAACGCTAATTGTTATCCTCGCCATTATTGGTTTAATCCTGGCTTATAATCCACCAGATACGATTTCCGCGATCGCTACTCAAGCTTTTACTGGATTGGCTGTTCTTTTCCCCACAGCGATCGCAGCTTTGTACGGGAGAAATATTTCCGCCCTAAGTTGTATTATGTCGATAGTCGTGGGAGAAATAGCTCTATTAGGGTTTCAATTTGGGTTAGTTCCTAAGGCTTTGACCTTCGGTTTTCTCCCCGTAGTGCCTATAGTTACTCTTTCCTCTCTAATTATCGTTTTGGGAACAGCGAACAGTCATTGGACAAGTAATAATTAAGCTAGATTGTTTTCCATAAGACCTTATATTTTTTGAGAAGACAAAACTATTAGAGGCGATCGAGATTAAGGTAGCTAAAAACTAAAATCCGATCGAATTATATGAAGCGATTTCTAACGGTTATTGGGGAATATTTGCTCTCTCAAGAAAATAATTTTCTGGTGGCAATACATAATAGGATTGGAGAATTGCCTTTTCTAGTATTGTCTTTAGGAACAGCAATAGTTTTAGGGTTAGGGGTAATCCCCTATAGTACGGATTTAATGACCAATTCTGCTGCGGGATTAACCGAAAAATTCTTAGGAGAAAAACAGCGGACTCTAGTGATTAACTCCACGACTAATTTACCAGAATTATTCCTCATGTTACTCTCGTTGGGTTTACGAAGATTGGGAGGAATAGCTACGCCACTGGGGTCAAATTTAGCAAATATCTATTTGATGTTTACCGTAGCCCCAATTATAACGATCGGCAAATGGTTCATCCTGGGTCGAAGAAGTCGGATTACAAGGTTACTCAACTTGTTAAAGAGAGAGAAAAATTTAGTAATTTGGCATTTACTATTATCCTTAACGATGTTGCTATTTTCTATTGTGGGGTGCTGGTCGATAACAGGGGTATTTCCCATCATAAATTTATTTTCTAATCAAACTATTAGGACAGATTCTTTTCTTTTAATAGGGAGTTTTATTTGTTTGATAGGAGTGGTAATTTATTTCTTTTGTGAGCAGAAATTAAAAAGACGACGACCCGAAATTTTTGAAGAGATAGAAGATGAAGCTTTTGATTCGAGTTGGAGCAAATTTGTGATGGGTACGGCAGGAGTTATTGTCGCCTGCTATATTCTCAATTTATTGTTTATGACGTTTACCCAACTTTATGAGCCATTATTAAAATCTTATTTCGGAACTGCCATTTTTACTTCTTTACATTATTTTATCGGAAGTTTGATTTCTTCTCTTCCAGAAACAACTGTAGCGGTAGAAAACTATGAACGTCTTACAGCTTCAGATTTGAATACAGCTTTAGCTTCCGCTAGTGTATCCAACATGAGTAACTTAGCAATCGCTTGTTTAGGAGGTATTCTCGGCAGCTTATTCTTCTTGTGGGGATGGGTTTAGGGCGTATCATCAATTAGGAAAAGCGATCGAGTAGTGGTCTGGCAATTTTGAAATGATTGGTTGAGATGAGACAAGGAAGACAAGGGGACAGGGGAGAAACTGCGCTCGAGCTATCTCTCAATTCAAGCTTGGTAGAGTAGTGGGAAATTATGGAATATCAAAAAGTCTTAAATTTTTGGTTTGGTAAGCCAGAAGATATAAATTATGGGAAACCCCGTAAATTTTGGTTTGTTAAAAATGATGAGTTCGATCTAAAAATCAAATCTCAATTTCATTCCTTATACGATCGAGCAGCAGCAGGTGAATTGCATCACTGGCAACAACAACCTTTAAGCTGTTTGGCATTAATTATTATAGTACAAGGGTTCAAGCCCTTGATATATAAAGATTTGATGTCGAAATTGTAAATTTTACTGCCTACTAAAATAGGCTCACTGTTGTTCCTCTGCGGTCTAAAGACGCGCAGTTTCCCAACTACACTACGTTTACCATGAGTAGAGATTTATTTGCCCGCGAAGCTTTAGCCCAAATTCCTAAAATTTTAACCCTGCTCGATCGCAATCCTCATAGCCCTACCTATGGTTGTTTCGATCGCAGTTTTTGGCAATACAAAGTAATCGATTTTCCTAGCGGGATGTCTCAAGAGTTTGTCTATCCTCTCGCTTTATCATATAATACTGATATTCTGGGTAATCCTTTTCACCAACAGCCAGTAATTAAAGATTGGGTAAAAGCAGGTATTCTCTACGCTGCTAAAAGCAGTCACCCAGATGGCTCTTGTGATGATTATTTTCCTTTTGAGAAGGCTGGCGGTGCTGCTGCTTTTTCTCTCCTAGCCTGTATTGAAAGTTATACCTTAATGGGATTAGATAACCCAGAAATCCTGAGTTTCTTAGTTAAAAGGGCTGACTGGTTAGCAAATCATCAAGAAAGTGGCAGATTGACTAATCATCAAGCTTTAATTGTTCTCTGTTTAGAATTACTCTCTAGGTTATTAAAAAGCGATCGCTGGGAGCGAAGTAAGCGAGAAAGACTAGAACAAGTTTTAGCTTGGCAAAATCCTGAAGGTTGGTTTCCAGAATATGAAGGGTGCGACCCAGGCTATCATACTCTAACTATATCTTGTTTAGCTCGTGTCTACGAATTAAATCCGAGTAATCGTCTCAAAGATGCGATCGCTAAAGCAGTAATTCTGGCTTCTCAGTTTGTCCATCCCGATGGTTCCTATGGAGGAGAATATACTAGTCGCAACACTTATAACTTTTTTCCTCATGGCTTCGAGTTAGTAGGTAAATGGATGCCCGAAGCCCTTAATATTAATGACCGCTTTTTACAAGGATTAGCCAAGGGATTAGCACCCTGTTATGCAGACGATCGCATTATCGGACATCATACTTGGAATTATCTACTTACTTGGCGCGATTATATTCCGACTAGACCACCTTTGAAACCTCGTCTTTCGGGACGTTTTTGGTTAAAAGAAGGAGGAATATCGATCGATCGACGTGGCAAGACAGAATTATATTTGGCTTTAAACAAGGGAGGCGTATTTAAATTATTTTGTGATGGAAAATTAATAGCTTCCGATACTCAATTTTCTTTACAGGTGAAAGAAGGAAACAAAATTAAAAATGCCGTAGGACATTTAGTTAGTAACTACAAAACTACCGTAGAAGAAGATGAAATTACTATTGAAGGTTCATTGGGTTGGGCAAAACAAAAACAAATGAATCCTCTTAATTTAATGATTTTACGAGTAGTTATGCTTTCGTTCGGACGTTTCTTTCCTAATTTGATTCGCAAGATACTACAAAAAGTCTTAATTACAGGAAAAAAGAGCGCGCCATTCTATTTTAAACGTCGATTGCAATGGCAAGATGGAGCTTGGCATGTAATAGATACATTATCTGCATCTACTTGGGATAATGTTGTTTCTGGTGGTATTGGTACAGATCAAACTTCTATTTATGTGGTAATGAGTCGTACTTTTCAACCAGGACAATTACAATCTTGGTTAGATTTGACAGATAATATTAGATGTTTATCTCCCGGTCAAGTTTTGGAAGTCCGACGTAATTTCAGTAATAATAGTCCGCAGATGCACGTACATAAACGCTGATAAATATATGTGTCATCTGTGTTTATCGGAGGACTCGAACTCAAACAATTATGAATTTAAAACGATTTATTTCTCTGTTTGTTAGTGTTGCTATTTTATTTATTATTTATTCTCAAATAGATACGCAAAAACTAATAAAAATTATTCAAAATTGCGATCTTATTTGGATGACGATCGGCTTGGGAATGGTAATTCCTTTAATTATTTTCACTTCTTGGCGATTGCAGCAATTAATGCCCAAACAAACTAGCTTAAAATTTGTCGAAGCTAATCGCTTAATTTTAGGTGCTAGTGTTCTTAATATGGTTTTTCCCTCTAAAATGGGTGATATTGCTAAGGCTTATTTTATGAGAGAAAGAAATGGTGTCAGTGGTTCTCTTTCTCTAGCTATTGTCATCTTTGAAAAAGCCTGCGATCTGCTTTCTTTGCTTTTATGGTGCGCTTTAGGCTTGATTCTTTATCCTGCTAAAGATAGTTTATTTTGGACAATGACCACAGGAGTAATAGCAGGGTTAGTTTTAGGAATATTAATGCTTAGTTCGCGTCAATTTGCCGATCTATTCTTCGATTTATTAACTAGATTAGTGCCGAAAAAAATTACAGACAAGCTTAAAAAAATGCAACTTTCTTGGAGAGAAATGCACGATTACTTTTGGGGAGATAAAAAACAACTAATGCTTATTACTACTACTTCAATGTTTATTTGGTTTCTGCATTTACTGCAAATATGGTTATTTATTATCGCTCTTAAAGCTTCAGCCCCATTTATAATTAGTATAGCTCTTTCCCCTTTATCTCTCCTGGCAGGATTATTGCCGATTACTTTTGCAGGAATAGGTACTCGCGATGCAGCTTTAATTTATTTTTATCAACCCTATTTTAGTGAAGCAACAGGTGCAGCTTTAGGTTGGTTATGTACTTCTCGTTACTTTCTTCCCGCCATTATTGGGTTACCTTTTCTCGGTCAAATGTTAGCAGCATCTAAGAAAATTAAAATCCAAAGTTAATATAAGTTTGATTCGTGTTTACTCGAACTGTGCGAGTGCCTAAAATCTAGTTCGTAGGGTTTGAGTTTTTCCAGTTTTAGCCGAGCGATAGGCAGCCTCAATAATTTCAATCACATGACGGGCGTGTTCGGCAGTAACAATGGTCGATCGATTTTCGCGAATCCAATCTACCAATTGCATAATATCCTCAAAAACGTGGGCTTCTTCGATCGAACGATGAACACCCACCACATGGGGCATAATATTGTAATCCGATCTGGGATCGTCCCCTTCTTTACCTGGATAATCGATGGGCTGACCATTAAAAGTATTTCCTTCAATCATCCCCTTAGTACCAAAAATGATGGGCTGTCCCACGTGCTGTTTGGGTAGTTCTCCCGCAGCTACTCCATAAACAAAGCCATAGAGAGAATTACCATAATCTAAAAGCATAAGAGTATTATCATCCATATCGCAGGTAATCTTTTTGCCTTGAAATTCTCTTTCTTGAAGGCGTATCCCTGAGAAGGCAGTAACTCTCTTGACTGCCCCCAGTATACCTGTTAATACATGCAACCCATAAACGGTCATATCGTACAATGGCCCTCCCCCAGGAGAGCGAAAATACCACTCTGGATTAATATTAGAGAGAATATCATTTCCCTGGCGCACGGATTCTCGTTCGTGATACTTACCAAAAGCAGCACCTGTAATTGCCCAAATTGGCGTACCGATCGCTCCTGTTAAAATTAAATGACGGATCTGCTGATAGAGAGGACGTAACATCTCTCCAGGGGAGGCAACTATTTTGACTCCTCGCTCCTGAGCCAGTTGAATCAACTCGTCGGCTTCAGCCACAGTAGTTGTCATGGACTTATTAAAATGAACGTGGATCCCTTCAGCGATCGCTTGTTTTCCTTGTTGATAATGCACCCCAATGGGAGAGGCGATGGTAATTGCATCCACACTACTAGAAGCTAACAAATCTTCATAGTCCTTGAAAGCATTAGGAACACCAAACTTATCAGCAGCAGCTCGAGCGCGTCCGGGCACTGGATCGCAGATGGCTGTTACCTCTACTTGTTTTTTTACGTCTTCTTGAGTCAAATGGGGCAGAATTCCTCTTAGAGATACACTGCCTGCACCGACTATTCCCATGCGTACTCTATCATTCATAATTTTAGATAACGCCTCCAAGAAGTTTTGTGTTGCCAACCCACCATTTTTTTGAGCTTTTCACAGTTGAAAAAAGCTTGATGACCGGTTAGCTTATCCGTAACAGAAAGAAGTTCGGGATGAAAGCGTTCTACTAGTTCTACAGAGGGTTCTAAGGCTGTAGTATCATCTGCATTCACTAAGTAAACGTCGTGAAGCGGTAGCTTGGGGGCAGCCTCTAAGAGCAGCCGATGAGCGTAAGCTAAATCCTCACTCCCAACCCAAGCCCACAGCCAAGGATCCCATTCCCGAGCAGGGCTAGCCTCTTGGGCTATTTGTCGTCGTTGGGATTCAGTTCGGATTCCCGCTGGACGGGTGACGTAGGTACGGATCCCATAGGCACGGCTATAAGTTGCCAGTAAACCTTCTCCTGCTCCTTTAGAAAAACTATAGGAGTCTTCGGGGTAGCAAGGATGATTTTCGTCGATAGGTAAGCTTTGGATAGGAAAGGGAGTCTTACTTATGCGAAATCCATGACCAAAAGCACAATTACTACCTGTCATGACAAAAGTCTTTACTCCAGCTTCCACGGCTGCGTGTAAAAGGTAATATGTCCCCAGTAGATTTGTTTTGAAAGTTGCGTCGAAGGGAATTCCTCGTTGGGCCAAACCCCTACGCAAATCTGGATGGTCTGTTGGTTCTGGCTGGGCTGCTAGATGCTGAATTGCTTCAACTTCTGCAACAACTCTTTGGCAATCTTCAAAACAGTTAAGATTTGCTTGAATCCAAGGAAAGCTAGAAAATTCTGCTGGCGGTTGCTTACGAGAAGTCAGTACTAATTTGTGTTTCCCCGCTAGCTCGCGGATTACGAACCTCCCTAGCCTACCACTGGCTCCCGTAATTAGTACTTTCATAATACATAATTATAACAAAAAGTTATTAGCTTTTAGCTTCTTACGACAATCGCTCATGGGGGGAACCCGAGGGGCTGACTCTTGAACTTGGTCGGGCTTGCGACCTGCAATTCAATTCCAGGTCGCAAGCCCCCGCGCATTCCGCGTCAAGAGCTTGAAAGCCCCGTCCAAGACCGCGTTGTCGCGCTTTTAACTCTTGGCTGGGAATTGGGTAGTTACTCATTACTCATTAAGCTAAAAGAATTGAAACAACTACTTTTGTAGTCTCTGGTTAGAAGCTGCAATATTTTTTCTACCTTCTATTAGCGGGACTTTGACAATTTTACCTATCAAAAAGGGGTGAAAGCCTTGCCAGACGCCGAATTTACCTCGAAGAGGTAAATTCGCCTGAAACCCAGATATATTAAGGATTTAGCTATTTTGAGGTTAAACCATTAATA
>JASJDJ010000053.1 GCA_030065635.1 Xenococcaceae cyanobacterium MO_188.B32 | reverse complement strand
CAGACGCCGAATTTACCTCGAAGAGGTAAATTCGCCTGAAACCCAGATATATTAAGGATTTAGCTATTTTGAGGTTAAACCATTAATATATCAGGCTTTCACCCCTTTTTGAACCTAGTTTTTTGTCAAAGTCCCGTTAGGCAAGTGGAAGTCAGCTTAGATAATGGTAAAACTTGGCAACAGGCACGTTTACGAGAGCCGAATTTGGCTCAAGCATGGGTACGTTGGGACATTGACTGGGATGCACGTCCAGGTAATTATAAATTACAAGCAAGAGCAACGGATGAGCGAGGCAACCAACAACCTGCCCGTATTCCTTTTAACCAGAAAGGCTATCTTTACTGGGGAGTTGTTACTCACTCAATCAAAGTAAGCTAAAAAATTAAGGCTCTTCTTTTCTTTTCTAAATATTGTTGATGCTCTTCATCTGCTAAATAATATTCAAGAGCAGGCTTAATTTCTGTGACGATCGCTCGATCGTATTTACCAGATATTTGTAGTTGCTGTTTGGATTTTTGGGCAATTAATTTTTGTTGGGGAGTATGAAAAAAAATTACCGAGCGATATTGTTCCCCTCTGTCTGCACCTTGTCTATTTAAGCTAGTAGGATCGTGCATACTCCAAAATACTTCTAATAACTCTTCGTAACTAACTAGGTCTCCATCGTATTCTATCTGTGCTACCTCTGCGTGACCCGTAATTCTAGCTACAACATCAAGATAAGAAGGATTGGGAAAATTTCCTCCCATATAACCGACAGAAGTAGCAATTACACCTTTTACTTGGCGAAAAACAGCTTCAGTTTTCCAAAAACATCCAGCCCCAAAAGTCGCTTTTTCCATTCAGCTAACTCTAACTCTAACTCTAACTACTAACTACTAACTACTAACTAATTATCCAAACTAGATCGAGAAATATACAATATTACCCTATTAGTATAATTTGTAAACTCAAGATTTTTTTTAAACATAATCTTTATATAGTAAGGGATTTCAGCATTGTAGAATACTTGTAATTAAAATGTTTTATTTCTATCAATCATGTTTATTCCTTCTAAAAAATCTCTAATTTTATTTTTATCGGTTTTACTCATTTATGGTTGCAATGGGAATACTTCTCAGAAGAATACTACTACTTCTCAAACCTTAGAAACTGCTTCTAATTCATCAGCAACAAAACCAGAAATCAAATCCCCGACTCCCCCAGCCAATCCTTTTGAGAGCGTAAACTATCCCCAACCTGACTGTGGTGAACCTTTACCGCAGAACGAAGAATCCTATCCAGTCACCTACTACCCTGTATACGCTGAAAATATCGCTGATAACCTTCGCTTAATTAGTTCTCAATTTTGCCAAGATGCTTTTGCTACAACCCTACCCAATGCAGAAAAAGTAATCCAGGTTGCTTCTTTTCGCGATCGAGAAAAAGCCGATTTATTCAAGCAATTTTTAGATAAACGTATTAGTGGGAACGGCTTAGTGGGAAAACCTTCTATTATTAAAAATCCGCTAGAGTCTAAATAGCTAAGCCGACCGAGAAGGAGAATAGGAATTAGTGCAAAAGTTCTATTCTTCTTCGACCTTAAAAGCTGCCATAGAAGTTTGCATTCTTTTGACAATATCCACTGTTTGTTCTAAGGAATTAGCAATTTTACGGGAAGAATCGGCGGTATTTTCGGAAATACTGGCAATTTTATCCATTAAATTACTGACGTACTGTGATGTTTCTGCCTGAGATACCGTAGCTTGGGAAATTGTTGCTACTAATCCATCGATATGACTGGAAACTTCAAAAATTTGTCCCAGACTCTGCTTGGCTTCAGATACCTGGGTCGTTCCTTCCGCTACTCGCTCGATACCAACTTCCATTGCTCTCAATACTTCACTAGTTTCTTGTTGAACATTTTCTAAAATCTTTTCAATTTCTTTAGTAGCAGTACCCGACTGATTTGCCAATTTACCTATTTCTTCGGCAACTACTGCAAATCCTCGACCTTCTTCTCCTGCCCTGGCTGCTTCTATACTGGCGTTAACAGCGAGTAGGTTAGTTTTTAAGGCAATTTGATTGATTAGAGAAATTGCTTTCAAAATTCGTTGTGAAGATTCGTCTAATCGTTTGACCTTATCTCCCGTTTCTATGACAGTCGAGCGCAATTGAACAATAGTATTGACAGTTTTATCGATCGCTTCTTCGCCTGTTTCTGCCATAATCGCTGCTTTTTTGGCAACTTCTGCTGCTGACTTGGCATTACTTGCTACAGCTTGAATTGATAAATTCATATCCTCAACTGCTTTTAAGGTTTGGCTAATTTGATTGGCTTGTTTGAGGGTTTTTTCGACTAAATGAAGAATTTCTGCTTCGTTTTCCCCTACAGAAGTACTAACTCGATCGGCTGTCTGCTTAACTTGAGTAATCAATTCTTGTAAATTCTCGATGATGGCATTGAAAAAGTCAGCGACAATAGCCACCTCGCTAGAAGTCATTTCTGCTCTTACAGTTAAGTCTCCACCGGCAGCATCTTCAATGGTATCCAATAATTTGAGTAGTTCTTCTTGGAGTATTTCCTTTTGTTTTCGCTCCTGTCGAACACTAGTCTCAATGCGATTCATCATTTTGTTCATTTCTTTTGCCAGAATACCAATTTCATCTTCCCGCTCGGTATTTTTCAGTCTCAATCCTTGTTCTCCACGACCTACTTTTTGGGCAAAATAAGCTAAATTACGTAAACTACCGGCAAAATAAGCAGCTAAAGGAACGGCGATTAAACTAGATAGAATCAAAATACCCCCGCCGATACTATAGCCAATTAAAGCTATATTTTTCACCGATTTGGCTATTTGTGATTGAGATTCCCCCACAGAAGTCATACCAATTATTTGTGCTCGAGCGGGGTTGAGTTTTTTGCGATAGTCATAGATAGGATGATAGGCAATCAGATATTTCTGTCCTGCAATATTAGTTTGACCGATAAAATCTTCCCCTTTATTTAAAACCGCCTCTGATATTTGAGGAGATACTCTGGTGCCGATTGCTTTGATTTTTTGGTCTTGAAAAGAAACGTTAGTACTAACTATCCAGTCTCGGGCAAAGATAGTTACTGTAGATACTTTTGTTTCTTCTATGATTTGGTCGATAAGCTCGTAATGACGGTTGAGTAAAGTACCGATAATTGCCGTGCCGACCATTTTCCCATCAATTCTAATCGGTTCGACTGCCATAACTACCAGACCTTTTTTACCTCGATCGATATCATCAGTATCTTTAGATAAACCTCCTTCGGGAGTCCGCAAATTAATTGTTGCTTGCTCTGATAATCCCAGGCGTTGCCAGAATTTTCCTGCTAGTAAATCCATGCCAGATAGGGGATATTGTTTTTTGAGAACTTCTTCTACCATGGGAATATCTCCTAGCTCAATTCCCGGTGCCAAAGATATAATTCCTGATTCTTCTTCTTCCGTTTCTGAAGAGGGAAAATATTCTAAAAAGTCCTTGTCAATAGTTTGAATTTTCTGAGCGATAGTTTTTCCCTTAGCATCGGTAATAAAATAAAAACTTTCATCATTGTCACTTTTCGTATAATCCGTTAGTAATTGACGAATAGCATCACGGTCATCGGGATTACTCAGTTCTAATCGAGATGAAGTGACCAGAGATGCCAGCTTAGCTACCTCTTCCTCAATTTCTTCTTCACTGTCTCGAATTTCATCTTCTAACGCTTTTAAATCGAATTTTAAATTTTGTTCTAGATTGCGAATTAGGTGTTGTTCGGTAATACTTACAATTGATTGAGTTACAGCTACGACTGGTATGATTATGCTTGTTAATATCAAAAGAGTTAACTTGGTGCGAAAGCTCAGATTATTCCAGTATTGAAGAATGAGTCGAATTAAAGGTAAAGATTTAGATGGGCGCGAAGGTCGAGATGGAGTAGGAAAAGACCCCTCTAATACTGAAGGAGTTAAAACCATCTGACTTTGGTTATCATGGTTGTGCTGAGTAGAATTATTTTTAATATTCATGAACCCGGAATTTTGGTTGTTGTATATAAAGATTGCTAGCCCGAATAATCTGCCTATTTTATTCTCTGTAAAAGCCTTTATAAAAAGATTAATTACAATTAGATATTTAAGAACTTAGTTGTGCCAAAATATTCCATAATTTTTGTTTTTTGAAAGGTTTATTCATATAAGCTTTTGCTCCTAAATTCATAGCTGCTTGACGGTGTTTTTCTCCACTACGAGAAGTCAGCATAATCACTGGAAGATGTTGGTATTTAGAATTAGATTTGAGCTGACTCAAAAATCCAAAACCATCAAGGCGAGGCATTTCTAGATCGCAAATAATTAAATCAACTGAAACTCCTGCCGCTAGTTTTTCTAAAGCTTCTTGTCCATCACCAGCTTGTTCGATCTGATAACCAGCTTTTTCTAGAGTTAGAGCGAGAAAACGACGAGCATTAAGGGAATCATCGACGATCATAATAGTCTTATTATGACTATTTTGAGTGGTAAGAGAAGAAGATTGATGGGCGAATTGTTCTGGTAAGTTATCGTCCGATTTTGTCTCGGTTATTGATGACAAAGGGGAATTTAATCCCGATTCAGTAGACAAACTTTTTGATGGGTTAGGAGTCTTTGCTGTTACGGGTTGACTGGGTAGAGAAGATGATGGCTGAGACTGACCGGAGATTACCGTATTGGGTTTATCGAGCGATTTGAGCAAAGCAAGTACATCGACTAGGGGGACAACTTGACCATCCCCTAAGAGAGTACAACCGCAAAAGCCATCGGGTAAAGGTAGATGCCCTTCAACTTGACGAATGGTTACTTCTTCCTCTCGCCAATAGCGGTCCGTTTGAATGCCAAATAATTCATTTCCCTGAGCGATCGTCAACACTGTAGGTTGATTGATACTGGGAAGTTCATCTGTATCTAAAGGCTTAGAAGATTGGTAGAGCTTGAGACATCGATCGAGTTTGAGTAGAGGGACGAGCGAACCTTCGAGATTAAAAAATTCTTGTCCTCCTCGAGTAAAGATTTTTTCTGACTCGACGATTAACATTTCTTCTACTACGTTACTGGGAAAGGCTAGCATCATACCATTACTTTCTACCAATAACACTCTCAACACTGAAAGTTTAAAAGGAACGGCAATAGTAAAAGTCGTGCCTACCTCTGCTAATGTATCGACTTCGATCGTACCGCCAATTTGGTCTAAATTAGTCTTAACTACGTCCAGACCCATCCCTCTACCCGCGAGATCTGTCAATTCTTCAGCCGTAGTAAATCCTGATGTAAAAATTAACTGTAATAAATCTAGATCTTTAATATTATCTGAATTTGGAGCAATTAAACCCTGTTGCTCGGCTTTTATCCGGATTTTCTCTATATCTATTCCTCTCCCATCATCTTTTACCGAGATGGCAATGCGATCGCCTCGATAAGAAGCGTTAATTGTAATCGTTCCCCGTTCGGGTTTACCTTTAGCTCTTCTGATAGAAGGTTCTTCAATACCATGGGCAAAAGCATTCCGCAATAACTGAATGAGTGGATTTTTCAAAGATTCAATGATGGTGCGATCGATCAAAGTCGAACTTCCGCGTATTTTTAATTGTGCTTTTTTCCCGTACTGTAATTCTAGATTTCTCAAAGCTCTGGGGAAAGGTGCTACCAATTCAGCCAAAGGACGCATCCTAATCTGATTTAACTTAGTTTGCATCATTTCGGAGTTGCGGGTAAAAGCATTGGAGGTCAACTCTGCTTCTTCGAGGTTAAGAGTCAGATCGCTAGTTATTTTTTCTATTTGCTCGATTATGTCGAGAGTTTCTTGAGAAAGGGGCTGAAAATTGAAAGAATCTGCCTTTCTTTTCGGAGAATCATCCTGGCTCTTCCAGCGATAATTATTTTCTGGCATGTTTTTACTAACTTCAACGCTAGTATTAAGAGCTGGAGTTGTAATTGAATTATAGACATCACTTATTTCTTGACGGTGTAATATTTTTAATTGGTTCAATAGTTGGATTTTTTGTTGCATTAAGCTAAGAGAACGGCGCATACGCTTTAGACGTAAGCTCATACTGTTGCGCTCGACCGTATATTCTCCTAACAATTCGTTTAAACTATCTAAATGCCGAATAGAAACGCGAATGCTATTGTCGGTAACTTCATTGTCGGTCTTTGAGCCATAATTGCCTATTACTAATGACTCTGAGCTTTTTTCTGGATAATTCCTAACTTTTGCTGATTTTTCCTCTTTGCCAGTAATATTTTCTAAAGAAGAAATCCAATTTAACTTATCTCGTGTCGTATTTGTTAATATTTTTTGTGCGGAAACAGCAACCGCAGATTCTGTAGTTTCCCGACCGACAATTTGACGGTCGTCTAAATTGAGTTGGGTTGGGATAGTTACTGTTTGTCCCGATATAACTAAAAATTGGACTCTGCGCCATTCTTGAAGAGCTAACTGGGCAATCTTGGTGATTTGTTCTGGATTAGTTTGTATTTTTTGTCTTACGGATTCGCATAAGCTAGTCAAAGAATCGAGTTTAAGCATTTGACTTAAACCTGCAAGCTCTTGAGCTATAGACGACAATTCTACTGAGAGGGCGGATAGAGAAGCATTTTGCCAGGCAGATTCTAACTTTTGAAGATATTCTTCTACCTCTGTTTGAAATAACAAGACTTTAATCTCTGCATCTGCATCTGTGGCGATGGCAGCAAGGTCATCTTCTGGCTCTGGCTCTCCTAGACGAGCGTGTAACTGCTTAAAGATTGGCTCGACATTAATTTCTAGCCATGATTGTTCTATCTGTTCCGCACGACGACTGCCAGAAATTATCTGTCTCAGACAATCAATACTAGAAAGCAGCAATATTTCTATATCTTCATCAATAGCCTCTAGTTGTCCTGAATGCAATACTTTAAAGAAATCTTCTAAACGATGAGCAAAGTGGCTGAGAGTATTAAATTCCATCATGGCTGCACCACCTTTAATAGAATGAGCAGCACGCAAAGTTGCATCTAGACTTTGAGTCTCTAGAGGAGCATTACTCAAACCCAGTAACTCTGACTCAATAATACTCAAGTAGTCCTCGGCTTCTGCCAAAAACTGAATACGGATTTCTTGTTCTTTATCTTCTGACATAACTTATGTTTCATCTCCAATTTTGAAAGTCTCTACAGATACTTGTAATTGCCTTGCCAGTACAAAGGTTTCCTGCCAAGCACTATAAACCGCTAGGGAGGAATCAGCAGTATGCTCTGCCACTGAAATTATTTCTTCTTTTGACTGAGTGAGAGAGTGAGATGTTTGAGCCTGAGTACTTATCTCATGGGCGATCGACTGTACTAACTGCTCTAGTTGTTGAGAAATTGCCAAAATTTGCCTGACATCCTCTTGGGTTTTTTCTACTGAGGTAGTTCCTGTAACTATTCGATCGATTTCCTGTTCCATGGCTGCCATTACCTCACTGGTTTTCCATTGAATATTCTCAATAATCTGCTCGATTTCTGTTTTGACTGTGGCTAAACGTTCTGCTAACCCACTCACTTCTTCTGCTACTGTAGCTAAACTGGGATGTTCTGCTGCTATTTTTGTTGTTTCAATATTGGCGTTGAGAGCTAAGACTTTAGTTTGCATCGCGATTTGGTTGAGGGGTGCAATAGCCTGAACGACCTCTTGAGCATATTCTCCTAATTGCTTGACTTTGTTAACGGTTACTGCGATGGTCGAGCGCAATTGATAGATATTTTCTATCGTCTGGTCGACAGTTGTTCCTCCTGTTTCTGCTCGAGCAGAAGCTGTATTAGCTATTTGTACGGCTACCCGAGCTTGGTTGGCTACTTCTTGAAGCGAGGAGTTAATTTTTTCAACCGAATTAAGAATATTAGTAATCTGGGTAGTTTGTTGGAGAGTTTTATTTGTTAATTGGCCAGTTGCACCTTCGTTTTCCACGATCGAACTGTTAACTTTCGCTGCTGCTTGTTTTACTTGAATAAGTAAATCTTGTAGACTTTCAATGATAATGTTAAAGTAACCAGTCACGATAGAAACTGGAGTAGTCCCAATTTTGGCTCTTACTGTCAGATCGCCAGTAGATAGTTTTTCTACATCACTGAGTAATTGAAGTAGTTCTTGTTGAAGCTCATCATGGTCGGTTTGTTGCTGTTTCAAGCTTTTAATTTGTTTCACCAAATTGTTTAAGCTGCGTGCCAGGGTTTGAGTTTCCCGATTACCGACGGGTTGAGCTACCACATCCAAATTACCTGACCTGACCTGCTCGAATACACTTGCCAGATTTACTAGAGGAGTAGATAATCGACGAGCCCACAACCATAGTAGGACAAATATACTTACTCCCAAAGCCAAAGCAGTTAGAGCAAAAACCACAATTAAGTTATTATCAATAGATAAGATTTCCGCGTGGTCTATGGAAGCTACTGTCACCCAATCGATTCTGGGAATAGTGGTAATGGTATAGTATTGGTCTTGATAGAGAAATGAGGCAGTGGGTTCATTTTCGCTAGTTTCCGGATTAAAGCGATTAAAAGTCAACTCTTGCAGTGAATACTGCTGTTGAAGATCGCTCATAACTCGTTCCAAGTCGAGCTTTGGTTCTCGAAAAGCTTTGACCAAAGCTGCGCCTACGGCTACTATTGCTTCACCTCCCCTGACCGTGCGCGTACTACTAGCACCTTTGGCTGTAGCTGTCGTAACTACCCCACCAGTGCTAATGTCTACTAGCTGAACTTGTTGGGAACCCTCGATGTTAATTTTTTCTAAATAGGTAGCTACTCGATCGAATTTGCTAGCAGGTACGACCGATTTCACTACCCCCAGAAATTCTCCTGACTGGGGCTCGGCGATCGCCCTAACGAGACTAATACTGAAGAGTCTGACCGATGGGTCAAAATCAGGAGCAGAAACCCACCGCTGTTTCCTTTTGCCTTTTTGCCACCATTGCTCATCTCTCTGCACGAAATCATAAGGGGGAATGGTATAAGCAATATTAAACCCATGCTTTTCGGTAAAAGATAACTGAGCGACTTCCCCAATTTTCGCTGTTGCCCGCAAATAATCATTAAGTTCTTGGGTAGGCTTGAGAAGTCTAGTAGCAGAAAATATTTTTTCTAATTGTTCGATGGGTACTTCCTGAAGATTAATTGCCTCTGCCTGTTGGCTACCGGCTCTAGCAGCATCAATTACTAGAGGGTTATGGGCTAACATATCTGGCAGTTTCCATTCTTCCTCTAGCACACCTTTGGCTACCTCTCCAGCGAGCAGAGCTTGTTTTTGTAAATAGGGTTTAGTTCGAGCCTCAAAGTTTTTTTGGTTAGTTTTATAGATAGTGATGGTGCCAATAGCTAGAGGCACTAATACTAGAGGTAGCACTGTCAGCAATAACTGGTTGCGGAAAGAGATGCTCCCGTTCTCAATTGTTTGAGCTTTCCTCACTAGCTTTGGGGATTTGATAGTCGGTCTGGTTGTTTCTGAAGGAGAAACAGGAAGAGATTTGGGATTGTCGACATAAAAGTTTTCAGTCATGGGATTATTAAATTAGGTATAGTCAACGGCTCAAAAGTGATGGATAGTCTCGGCTAGATTCAAAGTATTAATTGTCTTAAATTATCGATTGTACTTTTGCACTAGCTCGTAAGACTCACGCATTTTTGCTAGCTCCTCTTTTGCTCCTTGAGGAAACTCGTCAAACTGAACGGTATTTTTGAACTCTTTCAAAATAGTCTGTCCTTCTTTGGTTTCGTCCATTTCCATCAGGACATTTTTAATGGCTTTCAATTTTTTGGACTCTAGTCCCGGTCGGACAACTGCTATTTGACGGGGAAAAGCTGCCGTTCTATCTAATACCAGTAACTGGGCACGTTGTTCTGTGGACAACTCTTTAAAGCTTTCGCTGTCGATAACACCAGCAGCAACTTTGCCTTCAATCAACCATTTAACGATATTGGAATCTTTCCCAGCAAAGATGTAGCCTACTTTATTAGCTGGAACGCTTTCGTTTAGTTCTTTTACTTCTATCGGATTCATACTCGCTTTGAGTAAATGAGCCACAGGCAGCATATAGCCAGAAGTAGAGGCGGGTTCATCAAGGGCAATAATTTTACCTCCCAAGTCGCTTAGAGAGGTTATCTGACCGTCATAGCGAGCGATAAAAAGTGAATGATACTCCGCAACACCATCCTTCCATCGTCTTAGAATTGCTCGACCACCAGATCGATCGATGACAAACATGGCTGGATAAAGACTATCAAAGTAGATGTCTATTTCTCCAGAGCTCATCAATTGTGCCATGGTTTCTTTATCTGGAGCAATTTTTACCTCTCCTTGACCGATACCAACTTTGCCTAAATTATCGGCTAGATAATTCGCAATAGGCTCGAAGCGTTTCTGGCGATACTCTGCTTCTAGAGAGATATCACCCACGACAACTTTTCCCGTTGCCTCTGCATTAGCATTGGGTCTTTGTTCGCATCCTCCTAAAGGACTAAGGATGCCTAGAACTGCTATGGTTGTTAAAAGATTGCGTAACATTTGTTTGGCTCACCAAATTAAAGAGAAACACGTTTAAAATTCAAAGCAAGATTTAGTTATGGTGCCAACTTGGGCGTATTGATAACCGCTTGAATATCTAAAACTAGTAGACTTTCTGACTGCTGCACGACACATCCGTTTAGATAAGAAATTAAATTAGGAACCCAATTATCGAGTGGAGACTCGATTTCCTCTGCTGTCAACCGCGTTACTCCTCGAACCTGCTGTACGGCCAAACCCAAGAGGATCTCTTCTAATCTGACGATCGCGATATGATGTTGTTGCAGGTTTGGCTCTAAAGGCTCTAATCCCAACATTTGTGGTAGATCGATTACCCATAGCACCTTACTGCGCCGATGGATCAAGCCCAAAACGTACTCGGGCATACTGGGCAGACGGGTAATCTGCTCCACTGGCATGACCAAAACTTCTTGAATATGCTCTAAGAGAAAAACAGCTAATATTTCTCGCTCTAGCTGCAATTTTAAATAAGCATCGCCCAATTTTGGCTGTAACGGATTAGTTTCTAGAACAGACATTAAATTATCCATATAATTTAAGAAACTACAGAACGAATGGCTTTGACAATTTCTTCTTTGGTAAAAGGTTTAGTTACATACATATCCGCTCCCTGTCTGATACCCCAAATGCGGTCTAACTTTTGATTTCTCCCCGTACAAAGTACCACAGGTAGCTTACAAGTAGCTGGATTTTTTTTGAGGCTTCTGCATAACTGGAAGCCATTCATGCCAGACATGACAACATCTGTGACGATTACATCGGGTTTTTGCTCTACAGTTTTACGTAGAGCTTCTCTGGCGTTTCTCGCTTTAATAACCCGATAACCACTGTCTTTCAAGTAAGTACTGATTAGTTCGACTTGAGAGGGAGTATCGTCTACGACTAAAACTTTAATCATGTTCTTTGGCTAAGTTGAAGTTTAGGTCAAGTATCTAAAAGCGATTTTGAGTAATTCTGATTGAGTAAAGGGTTTAGTAATATAGTCAGTTGCTCCTACCAATCTGGCTTTAGCTCGATCGATAAATCCTTCTTTTCCCGTGACAATTACAATAGGGGTTAGCTTAAAAAGAACATGGTTTCTTAACAGAGAACATAGTTGATAGCCATCTAAATTGGGCATGCCAATATCCAATAAAATTAAATCGGGCTTGATTTTTAAGATTTGGACTAGAGCTTTAACGGGGTCTTGAATGAGAGAAACAGAAAAAGCCTCATTATCTAAAAATCGTTCGATTTTACGTAACACTGCCGGACTATCATCAACACAAGCAATTTTCCAAGTTTTTTCTACCGTAGGAGAATTAGGTATTTTGGCTAAAGCTGATTGGGTGTCTGTTTGAGGAAGCTGTTTTGTAGTCGCTGTAATTGGATAATTGAGCTTGGATATTTTTGGTAATCGATCGAATGGTGGATAGGGCTTCCGTAAAAAAATAACTCCTTTAACAATTAGAGGATATAATTTTTGCGCTAATTGCAATTCATCTTGATTAAATAAAGCCGATAATTGACAGAAGCTAAATCCTTTCAATACTCTACCTAGTTTTTCTTGCTGTTCTGAAGAAATTCTTCTTTGAGCGTGAGATTGAGCAAAAAAGTAGGGGCGTTGAAAAGACGACCATATATGTGGGTTCAATGCTGTCCAAGCTTGCAGTTTTTGTTGACAGTTTTTGAGCAAAGGTTGCCAATCAAAACTACAGATGATTGGTGATAAGTTAGATTTACTGACTACAATTTCTGATTCGATCTTCGGGATCAAAAGATAAGATTCGAGTACTTCTCTAGTTAATCTTTCAACTAATATTTCTGCCTCTGCCAATTTTAAATAGTTTTGTGCGACTAACCAGCAAATCGCTTGATAATCGGATTTGATAATATTGTCATTATGCCAGTTAGATTCAAACTGTAAACGGATTTGGGTACGTAATTCTCGGTTTAGGACTGGAATTTCGTAATTTAGCCGACGTAGATGTCTTTCAATGCGCTCAAAAGGTTCTAGAGAATTAGTCGCATAAGTCAGTCTTCCTCGAGCCAAATAGATAAGATAAGAGATTGAATTATAAGATACTTGTAAACAGCCATTAGCTTGCGAGCTAGATAGTTGTTCTAGTAACTCTGTGGGCGGAAGATAAACATCCCTTCCTGTTGTAAATTGTTGGGTCATCGATCGAACCTACTATTTTGATGGTAGTTATCTCCTTATAAATCGAGCGAAAAATTATTTAAATCGCGAATTAGACTTGACATCAATCATTTTTTCCTTTTTTGTTAGATTAATAATGTTTTTTGAATTGCAGAAATTTTCTATGGAGCAATACTCAAATCTTACTAAAGAAGATTTTAAAGTTAATAATTATATTTACGTGATTATACCAAAATGCTCTATGCAAAAATGCTCATAACTTACGCGATCGCGCCGAAAATAATTAAGTATAAATACTCGATATTTTTTGGTAAAGATGTATAAAAATAGACTTACTGTTGTGAACGGTGAGATTGTATCCCGATCGAATCCCCAAATTTATGGCTGATAAATCGTTGACTTTTGTCTCTTCTCAATTCATTAAACACGGTAAGCTGTTTTGGTTCAGTTTGAGTATTACTTTTGCCGTTATTTATGGTTTGCTAGCTCTTAAAGAAGGTTTTAGCAGTGAATCGATCGTACAAGATGATGCTAGGCAACACGTATTTTGGATGCTACGCTACATCGATCCTGAATTGTTTGCCAATGATTTGATTGCTAACTATTTTCAATCGGTTGCTCCTATTGGTTACACTAGCCTGTACCGTCTAGCTGCAGCTATGGGAATTAATCCTTTTGTCTTTAATAAAATTGTACCTCCCATTATCGGTATAGTTTGTACTTGTTATTGTTTTTCTCTCTGTCAACGGATATTTCCGGTACCCTTTGCTGGCTTTCTTGCGAGCTTAATTTTTAATCAGAGTATTTGGATGAAAGACGATGTCATTTCTGGTACTCCTAGAACTTTTGCTTACCCTCTTTTACTAGCTTTTTTGTATTATTTATCTAAACGTTCTCTTTTGCCCTGTATCGCTACAATTGCTTTGTTAGGGGCTTTTTATCCCCAGGGTATTTTCCTCTGTACAGGGATGCTAATTTTACAGCTTGTTCGCTGGGAGGGTATTAATCTTAGTTTTTCCCAAAATTTTGATGATTATTATTTTTGTGTGATGGGTGTAGGCGTAGCTGTTGCTGTCCTGTTGCCCTACGCACTACAAGTATCAGAGTTTGCTCCCGTGATCGCCTTAGAACAAGCCCGACAATTACCAGAATTTTATCCCAAAGGAAGATCGGCTTTTTTTAAGGACAATTGGTTCGATTTTTATATTGGTGGTGGACGCAGTGGCATGATTCCTAATTCTCTATTTACTCCCGCTACTACTGCTTTTAGCTTTTTATTGCCGATTTTGGCGAAATTTAGGCAGCGGTTTCCCCTCTTAGCCAAAATACAGCCAGATATAATTCTTTTGCCCCAGCTAATTTTCGTCTCTGTAGTGATGTTTGTTATCGCTCATCTTGTTCTCTTTAGACTGCATTTACCGAGTCGTTATACTGGCTACAGTTTTCGGATTATTGTGGCTGTAGGAGCAGGAATAGCTCTCAGTGCAATTACGGATACCCTGTTGAATCAATTACAGACTAGTATTTCTCCTCAGCTAAGAAAATTTAAGCTAATCGGACAGAAAATTTTGGCTTTAATTTTCCTGGTTATCATCGCGATCGCTGTACTTTTTTATCCTAGCTTTCTTGATAACTTTCCTGTTACTAAATATAAACCTGGAGCGATACCAAATTTATATGAATTTTTACAAAAACAACCTAAAGATACTTTAATTGCTTCTTTAATTGCTGATACAGATAATATCCCTACTTTTGCCCAACGTTCTATTTTAGTCAGCAGAGAATATGCTATACCTTATCATTGGGGATATTATGCTCGGTTTCGTCAAAGGGTAATAGATTTAATTAAAAATCAGTACACCACAAATCCCAATCAATTAAAACAATTTATTCGTCACTATGGAGTCGATCTATGGATTGTGGAAAATTCTAGTTTTGTGGCTGAATACCTGGATAATAATCGCTGGCTTAAACAACATCAACCAGTCACTCAAGAAGCTATTGATGGTTTACGACAAGGTAAGCTTCCAGTGTTACTTAAATATAAGGATATTTGTACGGTTTTTACCCAAGACCAGTTTACAGTAATCTCTACTAAATGTTTATTGAATAAGGCAAAATAGGTTTTTTGCCTAAGTTTTAAGTGAATGATTGACAATTTATTTGGGCAAGAGGTGTAATAAACAAGGAAATTATTAATTGCGAGCCAAAATGCAACTGGGAGATAGAATCCGTTTAGGTTTAGCTGTTGGAGTTGCTAAAACTGTCACTGCTATTGTGAGATTGCTACGTTTGGGTGCTGCTTCTGTTTTACCGGGAGAAATTTCTCGTCGTCTCCATCCCCATCTTCTTCCTTTACTGTTTGCACAAGTGAGTAAGGGGGTAATTCTGATTGTGGGGACAAATGGCAAAACTACCACATCTTTACTCTTACGTACTATTTTAGAAGAACGAGGTTACCGAGTTACTCACAATGCTAGTGGTGCTAATTTGATTAACGGCTTGATTACTGCCCTGTTAGCCAATACCAATTTAACAGGGAAACTAACCACCGATTATGCCATTTTAGAAGTAGATGAAAACATCTTACCTCTGGTTTTAAAGGATTGTCAGCCTCAGTATATTGTAGGTTTAAATTTGTTTCGCGATCAACTCGATCGCTATGGGGAAGTAGATACTATTTCTCAACGATGGCAAAAAGCAATCTCTCCCTTACCTAAGGATACTGTAATTGTTCTCAATGCTGACGATCCTACGCTATCCTATTTAGGACAACGGCTATCGCAAAAAGTGGTTTATTTTGGACTCAACGAACCAGAATTGTATCTCGAAGCAATTCCCCATGCAGTAGATTCAATTTACTGTCCTAGTTGCGGACATCTATTAGATTATCAAGGAGTTTATTTATCTCATCTAGGTGATTATCAATGTCCTAGTTGTGGTTTTAGCAAAAGTAAAACAGCAATGGATAGTCGAGAATGGTCACAAATACTAATCGGTGTTTACAATAAATATAATACTTTAGCTGCTGGATTGTTAGCGCAATCAATAGGAATCGATCCTGATAGTATATTCACTACGATTAAAAATTTTAAAGCAGCTTTCGGTAGGGCAGAAGAATTAGAAATAGAAGGGAAACACATTCGCATTTTATTATCTAAAAATCCCGTCGGTATGAATGAAACTATTCGGGCGGTTAATGATATTAAGAAAGCAGGAAAATCTTCGGTCACTTTGTTAGTTTTAAACGATCGCATTCCCGACGGCACAGATGTATCTTGGATTTGGGATGTAGATACGGAAGAATTAGTAAAACTGGGAGGAACATTAGTTGTCAGTGGCGATCGCGTTTACGATATGGCACTACGTTTAGATTATAGTAAGTCAGAAAATAATGACAGTGAAGATAATTTTAACTTAATTGTTAAAGAGGACTTGTCAGAGGCGATCGCTACAGCCTTAGAATGTAGTTCTAAAGATGAAACTCTACATATTCTTCCTACTTATTCAGCCATGTTAGAAGTTAGAGAAATATTAGTAGGCAGAAAAATTTTGTAAAGTGGGTTCCAATTTGACTATACTAGTTGATTGTTGGTTATCAGTGATATAAAGAATATTATGACTTGGATAGACCCTCTTAAAGATGGCAAAAGTAAAATCGAACTAATAGATTCAATGGGTAGTGATTTAAGTGTAGTAAATGATGCCCGTGCCAGCTTTGAAAAAAGCTCAGAAGAGTTAAATAAAAAAGATATTAAACTAATAAATTACCTAGTCAAACATCAACATACTAGTCCCTTTCGGGGAGTAGTTTTTAAGTTTAAAATTAAAGCCCCTTTATATATCTGTCGCCAATGGTAAACATGGTATGTTTATAAGAGTAGCTGGTTAAACTCAAAGCAAAATAAATGCTAGTGTCTTTACTTGAGCAAGTTCGCACAGAAAGAGGAACTAATGCTTCTAGACGGTATCGCTATCAACGGATGTGTTTATTGCGTTGTGAGATATGTGGAAAAGAACGAAGAGTTCAGTATACCAAGCAAGTGAGGGTAAAAACAGAACATCCCTGTAAACCGTTAAAAATAAAACGTACTTTAGAAAGACAAGAAAGAGTACATCATATTGATGGTGACAAACAAAATAACTCTCCAGATAATCTTTATGTATGTTCTTCTAATTCTAGCCATAGAGATGTTCACACTAGTCTAGAAGATATTTCTTTTAAGCTAGTTCAACACGGAATAATTAAATTTAACCATACTACAGGAACATACTATCTGCCCCATTTAGAAGAAATTCTAGATGTGTACTCCGTGAATTCAGAAAAAACCTACGTTCTCTCGATTGATAATCTCGGGAATATGGCAATTCTGAGCCAAGCCGATAAACTATCGGAAGGTGCAACGATCATTCCACTAGGAAGTAGGGTTCAAGAGAACTCGAAGCGCGGAGAATCCTAACTGTCTAGCAGAAGGATTATGATATGATCTGAGCTTGCAGGAAACTGTAAGAGAATAGTCGGAATCGGTCTATTCGTAACATAATTGGGAAACACGTCATCGCTAGTAACCATAATGATGAGCAATTAGGTTGGAATGAAAAGAGTTTTCGCTATGTCGCGATCGATGATAGCAACGAATTTTATATCCCCAAAACTTTTCGTCAGCAATCCACTAATAATAAACAAGCAACAGAAGGAATGCTCGATGAAGAATCTAGCTTAAAAGCGTTAGAAATTTATGCAGCACAATGTCGTGCTAGTTATGAAGCTTATCAACAATTATTAGAGTTGGGTGTAGGTAGAGAACAAGCCAGAGGAGTATTAATTCCCTCAGTTTATACCTCCTGGGTTTGGACTGTTTCTTTGCAAGCTGTTTTACACTTTATTAGTCTACGTCGTGGTGCTGGGGCACAAAGTGAAATAGGAGCTTATGCTCGAGCGATTACAGAATTAATTAAACCCATAGTTCCCGTATCTATTGAAGCTTGGGAGCAGCAAGAAGGCATTTTTTAGAATAAATTCGCGTTTAAATACTTAAATATATTGTTAAATCAATCAATTGAGAGCATAAGTTAATTTATAGCATTTTTTCCTTTATTATCAGGTTTGACAAAAATAATGATTTATCCATTAATCTCTAGTTCTTCTCGATTTCTAACTAACTTGAATATTAATCAAGATTCAACTGGAGAGTACTATGGAACACTTATCACTAGAAAAACAGCTAACTCATCGCCATTTTTGCGATAGTTTGGAGAAAATTAATGATGTTGAGTATTTAAAATCTCAACTGTGTAGATTACATCTTCTTTATTTAGGACAACAAACTATGTTTGCCCAGATGGCTAGAGAAGATTTTTCTAACCTGGTTAATCAAGGGATTTTAAGAAAAAAGAGCAATTAACCAACCTAAATTCGTTAGACGCTCACGTTAATCTAAACTCGACAATCAGAAAAGCTACGAGGAGTGCGCTAAATATTATTGGTGAAATAGGCAGTTAATATCTAAATTTTTTGCTTGAACTAGAATATCGCCTCCTCTAGCAGTAGAATTTAATAGAGTTCCAGCTTGACAAGCCGAACCAATTAATTAATTCTATCTTGAATGGAGGAAGAGGACTCCCGACTAAACCCGATAGGGTTAGCGGGAGACGGGGCTTTTAAAGTGCTGAAGTAAATTCAGCACGCAGCCCCTCATGAATTCCGACAAAAAAACAAACGGCGATAAGTTAACAATTTAGACACAGAATCTTTATATAGCATAGGTTTCAAGCATTGTATGATGGGATTGGTTTAAAACAGCCCATCGAATGTGAGTCAAAAGTAGGTCAGTAGCTAGTGTGGAAGCTAGCGAAGTCAAGTCCAGAACCTCCGTAGAGAGAGAAATGTTTTTGTACCTTGAGAAATGAATACATGGGTTGCAGCAAAAAGTCTGTTGCTGCGTAAAAGTATTCCAGTTGGGAGATGAGAGAAATTATTAGATTTCTTGAGTGGGCGGTGGGGCGCATCGTGTACTTAAAACAAAATGTCTGTGGATTCGGGCTGTCGGGGTCAGTACCAGTGGGAGAAATTAGCATTTCGTTTGAACCAAAGTGGGCTAGATAAGTGGATTAGAAGCAGAAATCTAACAACGTGAGTGTTAGAATCCCCCGTTAAACTGCTTGCAGTTAACGGTGGGAGTCGTCAATGATTCAGAAGACTCTGCGCGAGAATATTTCAAACCCCATATAATAAGATTTAAGTCAATTTATATAACTTGTCGATTGGCAGTCGCTAGCAATGGACAACCTTTTCTTAAATCGCCTTAAAAGCATCGATCGCCCCGTGTTAGTATTTGATGGGGGAATGGGTACAAACTTGCAAACTCAAAACCTCACCGCTGAAGATTTTGGTGGTGCGGAATATGAAGGATGTAATGAATATTTGGTACATACCAAACCAGAGGCAGTAGAGAAGGTACACCGAGGCTTCCTAGATGCTGGTGCTGATGTAATTGAAACCGATACCTTTGGTGGTACGGCGATGGTATTAGCAGAATACGATTTGGCAGATAAGGCTTACTATCTCAACAAAACTGCTGCGGAACTAGCTAAGAGATTAGCAGAAGAATATTCTACCCCAGAAAAACCCCGTTTTGTTGCTGGTTCTATGGGCCCTGGTACCAAATTGCCCACCCTAGGACATATAGATTATGATACTCTGCTGACTAACTACGCACAACAAGCAGAGGGATTATATGACGGTGGTGTCGATTTATTTTTAGTCGAAACCTGTATGGATGTGTTGCAAATTAAAGCAGCACTTAATGGAATAGAAGCAGTATTTAAACAGAAAGGCGATCGCAAACCTTTAATGGTATCCGTTACTATGGAACAAATGGGTACTATGCTTTCTGGTTCTACGATGGAAGCAGCCTTAGCAATCCTCGAACCCTATCCTATCGATATTTTAGGGCTAAACTGCGCTACAGGCCCTGACTTGATGAAGGAGCACATTAAGCATCTGTCGGAACATTCTCCGTTTATTGTTTCCTGCGTACCTAATGCAGGTTTACCTGAAAACGTTGGCGGACAAGCCCATTATAAGCTTACTCCTATGGAACTGCGGATGTCTTTGATGCACTTCGTAGAAGACTTGGGAGTACAGATAATTGGGGGTTGTTGTGGTACTCGTTACGAACATATCCAACAATTAGCCGAGATGGCACAAAATTTAACTCCTAAAGAACGCCATCCTCAATTTGAACCATCGGCAGCTTCTATTTATAGTACCCAACCTTATATTCAAGATAATTCTTTCCTCATTGTTGGGGAGAGATTAAACGCCAGTGGTTCTAAAAAATGTCGTACTCTACTTAACGAAGAAAATTGGGATAGTTTAGTTGCCATGGGGAAAGCGCAGGTAAAAGAAGGCGCACACATTCTCGATGTCAACGTGGACTATGTGGGTAGAGACGGGGAAAGGGATATGCACGAACTTGCATCCCGTCTAGTGAATAATATTACTTTACCCCTAATGCTGGACTCCACAGAATGGACAAAGATGGAAGCAGGGTTAAAGGTAGCTGGTGGTAAGTGTATCCTTAACTCTACTAACTACGAAGATGGAGAAGAAAGATTTTTAAAAGTTTTAGAGTTAGCCAAAACTTACGGTGCAGGTATAGTTATTGGTACGATCGATGAAGATGGTATGGGACGTACTGCGGATAAGAAGTTTGCGATCGCCAAACGAGCTTATAATGCAGCTATAGAATATGGTATCCCACCCCATGAAATCTTCTTCGATCCTTTAGCCTTACCCGTGTCTACTGGTATTGAAGAAGATAGAGAAAATGGCAAAGCAACAGTAGAAGCAATTAAAAAAATTAGAGAAGAATTACCAGGTTGTCATATTTTACTTGGAGTTTCTAATGTTTCCTTTGGTTTAAACTTAGCTGCCAGACAAGTATTAAATTCGGTTTTCTTACACGAATGTATGCAGGTAGGATTAGACTCTGCTATTGTTAACGCCAGTAAGATTTTACCCCTATCTAAAATAGATGAATCCCATCAAAAGATATGTCGCGATTTAATTTATGATGATCGTAAGTTTGATGGTGAGGTTTGTACTTACGATCCTTTAGCAGAATTAACAACTTTATTTGCTGGTAAGAAAGCCAAGAAATCCGAAGCAGTTGATAAAAATCTCCCCATTGATGAAAGATTGAAACGCCATATTATCGACGGAGAAAGAATTGGTTTAGAGGATGCCTTAAACGAAGCAATGCAGGATTATCCTCCTCTAGATATTATCAATACTTTCTTATTAGATGGGATGAAAGTCGTCGGGGAATTATTTGGTTCGGGACAAATGCAGTTACCTTTTGTTCTACAGTCGGCGCAAACCATGAAAGCTGCAGTAGCACACCTAGAACCATTTATGGATAAAGAAGAAGCTGACAGTAGTGGTAAAGGAACTTTTGTTATCGCGACTGTTAAAGGTGATGTTCATGATATTGGTAAAAACTTAGTTGATATCATTCTTTCTAATAATGGTTACAAGGTAATTAATTTAGGAATTAAACAGCCAGTAGAAAATATTATTCAAGCTTATGAAGAAAGTAATGCAGACTGCATCGCCATGAGTGGGTTGCTAGTTAAATCTACTGCGTTTATGAAAGACAATCTGGAAGTATTTAACGAAAAAGGTATTACCGTTCCTGTTATCTTGGGTGGTGCAGCTTTAACACCAAAGTTTGTTAATCAAGATTGTCAAAATACCTATAAAGGTCAAGTCATTTATGGTAAAGATGCTTTTGCAGATTTACATTTTATGGATAAATTAATGCCCGCGAAAGCTAATGATAATTGGGATGATATTAAAGGATTTTTGAATGAATTAGACCTCTCCCCCGACCCCTCTCCCACAGGAGAGGGGAGTGAACAACCATTTGAAGGAGAAAATCGGGATAAAATTTTTGTTGATGAAGTTAGCAAAGAAGAAGAATCTGTAGTATTAGATACTAGGCGTTCTGATGAAGTAAGTTTAGATATCGAACGTCCCGAACCTCCATTTTGGGGAACGAAACTATTACAAGCAAATGAGATTCCTATCGAAGAAGTTTTCCCTTATTTAGATTTACAAGCCTTGTTTGTCGGACAATGGCAATTTAGAAAACCCAAAGAACAATCTAGGGAAGAATACGATGAATTTCTCGCTAGAAAAGTTCACCCCATTTTAGAAGAATGGAAACAAAGAAGTATCAGCGATAACCTATTACATCCCACGGTAATTTATGGTTATTTTCCCTGCAACGCTGAAGGAAATACATTATACATATACCCCGTAGGCGCGAATGGCCATTCGCCCTTACATAATGATGCGCCCCTACCAGAACCCGTTACATCATTTGAATTTCCCCGACAAAAATCTGGTAAACGTTTATGTATCGCCGATTTCTTTGCTACCAAGGAATCAGGTAAAATTGATGTCTTCCCTATGCAAGCGGTTACAGTAGGAGAAATAGCCACCGAATACGCCCAAAAGCTATTTAAATCTGACAAATACACCGAATATCTCTATTATCATGGTCTGGCAGTCCAAATGGCAGAAGCTTTAGCCGAATGGACTCATGCCAGAATACGCAGAGAGTTAGGGTTTGCAGCAGAAGAATCAGACAATATCAGAGATATCTTACAACAACGCTATCGTGGTTCGCGTTATAGTTTCGGTTATCCTGCTTGTCCTAATATACAAGACCAATACAAGCAATTGGATTTACTTGATACCAAACGCATCAATATGTATATGGATGAAAGTGAACAATTGTATCCCGAACAGTCTACCACCGCGATCGTTTCTTATCATCCTGTAGCGAGATACTTTAGTGCATAATGATAGACTTGCTCTATCTTGACTACAATTGTTTTCAAAGAGGCTTTGACGATCCTACACAAACTAGAATTAAGATGGAAGCTATAGCCTGTCAAGAAATTTTTACTCAAGGGGAGAGGAACAAAGTAACTTTAATTTGGTCTTTTATGCATCAAGATGAAACTTTGCTTTGTCCTTTTCCCCAGAGAAAATATGCTGTTTTAAATATGGCTAATATTTGTCAGGTTAAAATTCCTCCAAAAATAGAAATTGTTGAGTTAGCTAAATCATTTCAACAGCAAACAAAACTTTCTAGTAAAGATGCTATTCATGTAGCTGCTGCTGAACATATCAAAGCCGATTTCTTTTTAACTTGTGATGATAATTTAATCAAACAGGCAATTAAACTAAATCTACAAACAGTCATCATAAACCCCATAGATTACATTAGAAGATAAAGCTATGAATGAACAATTAACCATGACAGATACAGAAATAACCATTAAAGGGATAGAAGCTTTACAAAAGTCTTTAGGTTCTGCTGCTACTTTGAGATTTTTAAGTTTAATTCATGGTGATGCAACTGACTATGTGACAATTTCTCAGCAGCTTTATCAAGAGCAATCTATTGATGAAATATACAATAGGGCAAAAGAAAACTGGGAAGATTAGATACTAAACGCATCAATATGTATATGGACGAAAATAAACACTTATATCTCGAACAATCTTACTACCGCAATTATTTCTTATCATCCTGTAGCTAGATATTTTGCTGCTTAGGTAATTGAAGAGATTGTTTATTTTAAGGTGGGTGCGATTCCCACCTTTTTGTTTCTCATGCAGAGTCGCAAAGGCGTAAAGAAAGATACAAATTTTTTTGTTTTGGGAAATATAAGTTCAAAGAGTTTAATGCATAGTCAAATTAATGCCTATTCCAGATTATCAAGCAATTATGCTTCCTTTACTTAAATTTGCAGGAGATCAACAAGAGCATTCTTTACGTGAAGCTACCAATATTCTTGCAGATTATTTTAAATTAACAGAAGAAGAAAAAAATGAGTTACTTCCAAGTGGAGGAGAAGAAAGATTTTATAATAGAGTTGGTTGGGCGCGAACATATCTCAAAAAGGCAGAATTACTCAATTATCCTCGTCGCGGTTTTTTTGCAATTACACCAAGAGGAATTAAACTGTTATCTGAGAATCCAGAAGATATTAACGTCAAAGTTTTAAAGCAATACGATGAGTTTACTCAATTTATAGAGATTAAAAATCAAAAAAATCCAGAAAAGCAGTCAGAGAAAGAAACTTTAGAAACTCCAGAAGAAATATTAGAATCTGCCCATCAAAAATTACAAGATAATTTATCCTTAGAAATATTAGAAAATATTAAGCAATGCTCGCCACATTTTTTTGAATCTCTAGTTGTAGATTTATTAGTAAGTATGGGTTATGGTGGTTCGAGAAAAGAAGCTGGTCAAGCATTAAGGCGTTCTAGAGATGAAGGAATAGACGGCATTATTAAAGAAGATAGATTAGGGCTAGATATTATATATATTCAAGCTAAACGCTGGGAGAATGTTGTAGGAAGACCAGAAATACAAAAATTTGCGGGTGCGCTTCAAGGACAAAGAGCAAGAAAAGGAATATTTATTACTACTTCTGATTTTACAAAAGATGCTATTGAATATGTCTCTAAAATTGAGACCAAAATTATTTTACTCAATGGTAATAGATTAACTGAGCTAATGATAGAACACAATGTAGGTGTGACACCAATTGCCAAATATGAGGTAAAAAGAATTGATTCTGATTATTTTATAGAAGAATGATAAGATTGTTTGTCGGAAACGCGATCGCATTTCTTCAATAAACTACAATTAAGATATAATGTAGCAATTTAATATTATTATGAATCCTCAATTTATGTAAAAATTTTTCAGCAGCTTTATTAAAGTCAATCTATTGATGAAATAAGAGTTATTACTTATGCTTTATTTTTCAAACCCAAGATTCAACAGAAATAGTTTTAACTACCTGTTGAATTCTAAGGAAATCACTATCTGATGAAACAATAGTTAGTTGATGTTATTCATCAATTAGATTGAATATGGAAGTAATATGAAAGAAACAAGAAAGTAAGTAAAGCTTTTTTGTGATAACTTTGTCTAATTATCATGTCTAACTTCCAGCAACGGTCAAAACGCAAACGAGGAGTCATCCTCTCTTCTGTTGGTTGGCAGCGTCTCCAATCCGCTCAAGCCCAAGTAGAAAGGGAAGCAAACCACAGGCATCCTTACACCCTGGAAGAATTAAATGAAATTACAGGACTCAGCCCCCATACCCTCACCAAGATACGTCGGCGCAAAACTCCTGTAGATAAACGCTCCCTAGAAGACTACTTTAGTGCTTTTAATCTGACCCTTACTCCCAGTGACTACCTTAAACCAACTTCGGCAACCCAAATCAAAAAGGAGCAAGTAATTCCGATTCAACAAGATTGGGGAGAAGCCATCGATGTCTCAATCTTTTATGGACGTACCCAGGAGCTAACTATCTTAGAACAATGGATTCAGACCGATCGTTGTCGCCTAGTCGCATTGTTAGGTATGGGGGGAATTGGTAAAACAGCCTTAGCAGTCAAAATAGCCCAACAGCTTCAAGAGAAGTTTGAGTATGTAATTTGGCGCAGTTTGCGTAACGCTCCTCCTCTAGAAACTCTTTTAGGCGAACTAGTTTCCTTTTTATCAGAAGGACAGGAAACCAAAGCTGAAATTAAATTACTCCTTCAGTGCTTGCGCTCCTCTCGCAGTCTGATTATTTTAGACAATGTCGAGACAATTTTACTGCCAGGCGATCGCGCTGGACAATATCGAGTTGGTTATGAAAATTATGGTCAACTATTTAGATTAATTGGGGAAACGGCTCACTCTAGCTGTCTGATGCTTACCAGTAGAGAAAAACCGGCTGAAATTGCTGCCCTAGAAGGAATAGAGTTATCAGTTCGCTCTCTACAGTTAAAAGGTTCTGCTGAGGCTGCCCAGAAATTAATTCAAGCCAAGGGATTATCTGGCTCGAAGGAACAGAAGCAACTGTTATGTACTCGCTATGGTGGCAATCCTTTGGCTTTAAAAATTGTAGCTACTTCTATTCAAGATTTATTTGATGGTGAAATAGAGCCATTTCTGGCTCAAGATACAGCAATTTTTAACAGCATTCAAAAACTGCTAGACCAACAATTTGAACGTCTCTCTCCTTTAGAAAAAACGATTATGTATTGGTTAGCAATTAATCGGGAGTGGACGACTATTGCTGAGTTATTAGAGGATATCGTGCCGAAGGTTGCCAAAGGAAATTTATTAGAAGCTCTAGAGTCTTTAATTTGGCGAAGTCTGATTGAAAGGCAATCGGGAAGTTATACTCAACAACCAGTAGTCATGGAGTATGTCACTGAGCGTTTAATTGAGCAGATAACCCGTGAGGTTATACAAGCTAGCTCTTCCCTTTCCTTTTTCCGCAGCTATGCCTCGATCAAAGCTACCACGAAAGACTATATTAGAGAAAGTCAAATCCGCCTAATTTTAGAACCAATTGCCGAGCAACTCCGCACAACTTTTGGCTCTTCCAAAGCGATCGAGCAACAGCTTCAGAAAATCCTGAAGTTATTAAGAGATTCACAAACACCATTATCTGGTTATGGTGGTGGCAACCTGATTAATCTTGCCCATCATCTTCAAATTGACTTGACTGACTATGACTTTTCTGGTCTGAGTATCTGGCAGGCAGATTTAGAAAAAGTGAATTTGCATCGAGTTAATTTTATTGATTCGGATCTAGCCAAGTCGGTTTTTACCCAAACCTTTGGCAGTATTTTAGCCGTGGCTTTTAGCCCAGATGGGGAATTATTGGCTACAGGAGATAGTAATGGTGAGATTCGTCTGTGGCAAGTGGCAGATGCTCAACCTGTTTTGACTTTTCAGGGACACACTAACTGGATCTGGTTTGTAGCTTGGAATCCTGATGGCAAAATCCTTGCTAGTGGTAGTGCAGACCAAACGATACAACTTTGGAATCCCGACAATGGGCAATGCCTGAAAACTTTTTCAGGTCACAGCAATTGGGTCTTGTCCCTAGCTTGGAGTCCTGATGGCAAAATCCTTGCTAGTGGTAGTGCAGACCAAACGATACAACTTTGGAATCCCGCCAATGGGCAATGTCTAAAAATCTTCCCCGGTCACACTAATACAATTTGGTCAGTAGCTTGGAATCCTGATGGGCATACTCTTGCCAGTGGTAGTGCGGATCAAACGATAAAACTTTGGAATCCCGACAATGGGCAATGCCTGAAAACTTTTTCAGGTCACAGCAATTGGGTCTTGTCCCTAGCCTGGAGTCCCGATGGGCAAATCCTTGCCAGTGGCAGTGCAGACCAAACAGTAAAGCTCTGGAACCTCATTAGTGGGCAATGTCTAAAAACCTTCCAAGGACACACCCGCCAGATTCGGTCAGTAGCTTGGAGTCCTGATGGTCAAATACTTGCTAGTAGTAGTGCAGACCAAACAGTAAAGCTTTGGAATCCTAACAATGGAAAATGTCTAAAAACCTTGCAAGGACACACCAGCCAGATCTTGTCGATGGATTGGAGTCCTATTAAGAAAACATCTCCGAAGAAGTTAGAATCAACTATCGTCAGTAGTAGTGATGACCAAACTGTGAAACTCTGGAATCCCACCAGTGGGGAATGCTTAAAAACTTTGCAAGGACATACCAGTCAAATCTTGTCAGTGACTTGGAATCCTGATGGAAAAACTCTTGCCAGTGGCAGCAGCGATCGAACCGTGAGGATTTGGAACTCCGCCAGTGGGGAATGCTTAAAAACTTTGCTAGGACACACCGATACGATCTGGTGCGTTACTTGGAGTCCTGATGGACAAACTCTTGCCAGCGCGAGTCTTGACCAAACGGTAAAACTCTGGAATCCCATCAGTGAAAAATGCCTGTTCTCTTTGCGAGGGCACAGCAATTGGATCTTCTCAGTGGCTTGGAGTCCCGATGGAGTAAACCTTGCTAGTGGCAGCACGGATCGAACCGTGAAGATTTGGAACTCCAGCAACGGTAAATGTCTGAAAATTTTGCCAGGGCACACAAGTTACGTATCGTCTGTGGCTTGGAGTCCGAATGGGCAAATACTTGCCAGTGGCAGTGATGACCGAACGATAAAACTCTGGAACCCCATCAGTGGGCAATGTCTAAAAACCTTACCAGGACACACAAGTCAGGTCTGGTCGGTAGCTTGGAGTTCAGATGGGCAAATCCTTGCCAGTGGCAGTGATGACCGAACGGTAAAACTCTGGAACCCCATCAGTGGGCAATGTCTAAAAACCTTACCAGGACACACCAACCAGATTCGGTCAGTAGCCTGGAGTCCGAATGAGCAAACAATAGCCAGTGCCAGTACCGATCGAACCGTGAGGATTTGGGACTTTAACAGTGGAAAATGTCTACTCTGCTTGCAGGGTCATACCAGAAGGGTTTGGTTCGTGGCTTGGAGTCCTGATGGTCAAACCCTCGCCAGTGGCAGTGCTGATGAGACGATTAAGCTTTGGAGTGTAAAGACAGGTGAGTGTTTAAAAACCCTGAGAGCCGATCGACCTTACGAAGGCATGAACATTACAGGGGTCACGGGGTTAACGGAGGCACAGAAAGCAACGCTGTTTACTTTAGGCGCGATCGCGACAGCGACTACCGAAGGTCTCGCGCAGTGAAAGCTGCGCCGACCGAAGATTAAGCTTTAAATATGGTAATGTGAGCGGGAATCAATACTGTTCGGTTAACGAAATTTATCGGTGAGAAAGGGGATAGGGGGTAGGTGGTAGGGAAGAAATAACCCCAACCCCCGACACCCAACACCCAACACCCTCCCTAACCCTTGATTTCATGGCTTATCCGAACAGTATTG
>JASJDJ010000004.1 GCA_030065635.1 Xenococcaceae cyanobacterium MO_188.B32 | reverse complement strand
AATTGTGGCATGACGTCATGCCACAATTTAGCTGGGAAAATCAGAATTCGGCAATTCGGTTCTAGTTGGTGCTTCTCAATTCGCGTCAACTCTTTCAACCCAAAAGACTGGGGCAGAAGGGTGAAGATTAGAGGGATTACACTGTTAACTTCACCGTCTATTGGTCAAAAGAAGAAAATCCCCCAGATTTGGGGTCAACTAAACGCAAATTTATTCGATGCTAGAATAAGGTGTTTCTAGAAAATCGTGGCATAACGTTATGCCACTTGTTGATATGCAGCCGAGGCAAATAAGAATAGTAATCCTCTCGAATGCTGGAGGGTGCGGAAAAAGTACACTGGCTTCTCATCTTGCTTATTTATTAGCTCGAAAAAAAAATACGGTAGTTTTGTTCGATTTAGATCCACAAGGATCGCTGTCTGTATTTTGCGGTTTGGAAGAGCCAGATGATTATAAACAAACGATATCTTTTGTGTTTGATGAAGAATTTGACGGCCAATGGCGTTTTAAGCCTGTCTGGACAGAATACGAAAGCAAAATTCTTGCTTGTCAAAGCGAACTCATTTCTTTACTCAGGGAAGCAAAATCATTAGAAAAACAAGCAAGAGCGGAATATCGTCTCAAAGATCGCCTCGAAGATTATCCTTTAGCACAAGACATCCTAATTTTTGACTGTCCGACAACTTTGGGAATCTTATCCGTTAACGCTTTAGCTGCTTCAACTCATATCTTAATTCCCGTCCAACTGGCAGCTAAGTCAGTAGATGGAATGACCAAGTTGATCGATTGGATTTACAAGTCTTGTGACGAACTACGTCTAAAACCAGTTCCGAAAATAATTGGAGTAATTCCTAATTTATATGAGGCTAAAAGAGCTGGACATAGAAATTTTGATGCAGTACTTAGAAAAATTCTGCGTGAAGAGCAGCTCAAATATTTTCCCCCGATTCGTAATACCTCAGAGTTAGAAAATGCCTCGACTAGAGGTAAGCCTTTACACGTTCATCGTCCAACTCACAAAGCTTGTCAAGATTTCGAGCCGATAGTAACAGAAATAATTGAATACCTAAAACAATGAAAGCAGAAGAACGATTCGCCCAAAATCGCCGAACTAGATTATTCTCGAAAACAGCTTACGATTTAAATCAAGAAACTAACGAACTAATAGAACTATTCAAACAACTCAAACAAAGGGATTGTTTAGTCGAGAGCAGAGAAAGATTAACTCAAAAAATCGAACGTCTACTGGCTACGTTGCAGAAAATCAAAAATCTCCCCGACTCGGAATCTTTAGAAGTCGTGCTCGACCAACTAATTTCTACCCTCGCTCCAGGAGATATGCTAAAGGTCGCTCTAGACTCCATCGCTCCCTACCCAGACCAACCCAGACAGACTTTTACTCAGGAAAGTATAGTTCTACTGGCTCGCTCTCTCGAACGAGAGGGACAAAAAATGCCTGTAATTTTAGTCCAAAAGGAAGAGAGAAAATATTTGATTTACGATGGGGAAAGAAGATGGCGAGCTGCCCAATTTTTACAATGGAAAAGTTTAGAAGCTCTGGTTATTCCTAATCCTCAAAATTTACATCGTCAAATTTTAGTGACTAACCTTCAACGAGAAAATCTCAATCCATTAGACAAAGCAGAAGGTATAGTCAGAGAAATTCAATCTATTCATCCAGAACTTAACATTAAAGAGATTATTGCAGCCACAAGAGCGGCAGTACGCCGTCTAGAGAGAGATAAAAATAACTCTGGTAAATTAAGCCAACTAATCCAACTAGAGGAACAACAAAGGCAAATCAAATTAGAGTCTCTAAAACTCAAAGAGCAAGAACGACATATTTTTCAAATTTTACTAAGTTTACAGCTCAATCCTGAATCGATCTTGAAAAATACCTTTCCTGCTTTAGAAATAAGTTCTGACCTGAAGGAAGCTATTAGAAAGAAAGGATTAGGTGCTAGTCAAGCTTTAGAACTAAATAAAATATCCCCTAATAACAAAAAGTTACAAAACTTAGAAGAAGAGCAAGTCGCCAAAATGAGAAGAGAGTTGAGTACTCGCGTAATCACGGAAAAGCTTTCAGTGAGAGCGACGCGCCAGCTAGTTAATGAAAAGCTCGCTAGTTATTCTCACAATAATTCTAAGAATCAAACAAGAAATGAATTCAACAAGACAATCGCGACGATTAAAAACATAGCACTCGATAATTTAGAACTATCGCAGTTAGAACAACTTCAAATGCAGTTAGAAGAACTGCAAAAAACTTTAGAAGAGAAGATGAGTTCGCTCAGTCCAACTTGGCAGCAAAAAAAGAGTTAAACAGAGGCACCTAAACTAAAAGGATTGAGTTTAGAGGGAGAGATTGTCGACCAAGAGAACATATGGATTTATTCGAGCAAAGCTATCAGCAAAAAGTTAAAGTAGAAGCACCATTAGCAGAGAGAATGCGCCCGCGGACTCTAGATGAATTTGTTGGGCAAGCTCATATTATTGGTGCGGGACGGTTACTCCGCCGTGCGATTTTGGCCGACCAGCTATCTTCTCTGATCTTCTTTGGGCCACCAGGAACGGGTAAAACTACCAATTTTAATCAGTTTATCGGCTCTAACTTTTTCTTGAGTAAGTGCCCCTGTCTTAGCCCAGGAGATAGCCAGTCGTCATGTTTCCACTGGCAGTGTGGTCGAAATTACACCCTTTAATCTAGTTACTAAAAGTTATCAAGGTTATTTTGCTGACCAAGGACTTCCCAGTCACTCTGCCTTGCTCACTGAAGTAAAAAGAGGAAGAATCAAAGCTGAGGATTTAGTAGAAGCAGCGATCGACCAAGGAAGATTAAGCTCAGTCACCCTCAATGACGAAGCCTATCTCAATAGCGTGGAAGCACATCTGGAGGGTTTAGAAGAAAACTAATCTGCTCTACTAAGATCTGCTTGACTGGATAGCAAGTTAGTTGATGAAATCATTGCTTTGATTCGGGGAGAGCTTCAGGATTGGGAAGTTCTCTCTTTTTATTTGAGGACATGAAAATTCCCTCATCGCGGTAGACAAGGGAACAAATGAAGGAATAAAAATCTGAGTTAAATTGTTGAAATTGTCTGCTTATTACGGGGAGTGGGAACTATTCTACCTTTATGTTGATAATCTTCTTTGACTAACTCCCAAGCTGTTTTTAATTCTTCTAAGGCTTCTTCAGGAGTATCACCAAAAGCCGAAATATTGGGTAATTCTTGAAAATGTGCTAACCAATCCCCTTGTTCATCAACATATAAATTAATCACAAAACCATCAAAATTGTAATTCTCTAAAGACATTATTTTTCTTGTTCTCCTTCCTGTTGATATTTAATAAATTGTTGAACTTGATAAAGTTTGGCTTTGCCATCTTTGCGGGGTTGAATTGGCAATGATTGACCATCGGGAGAATCCCATAATCTATGACTTCCTTTCTGACGACTGAATGTCCATCCTGCGTATTTTAACAAGGTTTCAAATTCGTCAAAGGTAAGGTTTTGTGGACTCTGTTGGGCTTTCTTCCATAGTTTATCTTTTTTGGTCATAGTTACATTGATATATGGCAATTATTACATTATTTTTTGGGCGATCGCCGTGGGATAAGAGCGAAGTAGATAGAAAAAGATCAAGCGATTGCTCGACCATCAAATTAACCTTTCAAAAATTACATGGAGAATTAAACAGATTTTCTGCGGTTTAAAATAGCTACACCCATTCCCACCAAAGCAATATTTCTAACTATGCTGCCAATGAGCTGACTCAGAGCGGGAAATGCCAACAGATGGAAGAGAAGATTTAAACTGACTCCTAGTATGAACAACCATCCTGTCCATCTTGGTAAAACCCTAGCTATAATCACCGCTATGCCCAATAAGATTCCTCCTGCAACCATCAATCCGCCATGGAAAGTATAGATACTGCCTAATTCTTCAAGTAAGGTAGCATAGTCTACTGTTTTAGCGACCAAAGCGTACAAAGTTGTCCCAGCAAAGAAAATAAAAGACGTACCATAAAAGAGCGCACCAGCTAAACTCATCCAGCCAGAACGAGGACGCTGAAAAGCATGAAGACCGATCATTAAGAAAGGAATAGGCAGAAAAGCAAGATAGTTTAGCCATAGTTGACTGGCAGAATAACCACCGCCAAATACTTCAATAAAATCGGACAAAATATGTAAGAGGGGGGAAATGATAGCTGTCCAACCAATAATTAAGTGGAGTTTAGGTAGCATACTTGAGTTTGCTCACTCTAACGGTATTCTCTGTATAGAGATAAAGTTTAAGAAAATCGTGAAAATATGAACGACAGCCTTGTTATGAGTAGAAGCAAAGTAGTTGAATTACAGTAATACTACTGTCGTGGTTTTCACCGTTTGAGTAATAATGTAGTTGGTCTTTTTCAGGTAAGGAGAGCATACTCATTAGGGTTTAGGATATCGGGTTTAGGGTGTAGTGATACGTTCGTCAACACCCTTCTTACGAAGTTTGCTCAACGGGGGAAACCCCCCTTCGGGTTCAGCACTTTGCTCAAGTCGGCGGGGCTTATAAAGGGCGGACGCAGGTTCCGCCCACAGCCCCTTGGGAACCCGCCCACCGCAAGTGCTTCACCGCAACGCAACTTCGCGCTACTCACGACCCCCAACACCCCTTCTTGTTGCTCTCCTCTTTTATTCGTTGAGTGACAGTTATCACAGTAGTCTCACCTAAGTGCGGATACACTGAGGCATATGAGTCAAAAACTATTCTAATTATCTATTTCAGGGAGAGCCTCTTGGTGGGAAGCTCTCTTCTTCTATTGGTTTTGTTGCCAGATAGGAATTAACCGTTGAAGATTGAATTCAAATTACGGTAGTCCTTAAAAGTCAAGGAGGTTGACCATTGGAGCACACACTTAAATTAACAGTTTTAAGCGACGAAGGCGATCTGAATAACTTCTCATTACTTCTAAAGCAAACATAGGCGTTTCTTGAACGGCAAACAGAAAATGTTGTTGGTCTAAGAGGGTGTCTGGAAAGTCAAATATTATGCCAATCGCCTGAGCATATTCCTTACCATTGCAGCATAGATAAATGCCTCTTGAGTCTAAGTTAAATATTCATAATCTTTGCTTAACCTTCGATATCGACCTAACCAGCCAAAAGTTCTTTCCACAACCCAGCGCCGTGGTAAGACTTTAAATCCCTTGACATCATCAGACCGTAAAACTACCTCCAATATCCATTGATAAGTTACCTTGACCCACTCGACAAAGTCTTTGCCTCGGTATCCGCCATCTACCCAAATCAGTTTCAGCCGGGGAAACAGATCTTTGACCTTTTCAAAAAGTAACTTCGCTCCCGCTCTCTCTGGAACATTAGCAGCAGTGACCACCACCATCAAGATTAATCCGAGCGTATCCACCAACAGATGACGTTTACGACCTTTAACCTGTTTAGCTGAGTCGTAGCCGCACTCTCCTCCTTGTTCTGTCGTCTTCACCGACTGAGAATCAATAATACCAGCTGAAGGTGTGGCTTCTCTTCCCTCTTGCCGACGAACTTGCTCTCGTAGAATTTGATTCATTTTAGCCCACACTCCTTCTCGACGCCAAGCCCGAAAATAATCATAGACGGTCTGATGAGGAGGAAAATCATGGGGCATCATCCTCCATGAGCATCCTCCTCGTAGGATGTAGAAGATCCCATTGAGAATTTCCCGTAGGTTCACAGTTCTAGGACGACCTCCCGGTTTAGCAGGAGGAATCAAAGGTTGAAGAATTTCCCATTCGGCATCTGTGAGATCGGTGGGATAAGGTTTACGGTTCATTGAAGAAAGCTTATTATTCAGGTCAAGTTAGATCCTATCTTCATTCTGACTTTTCACGGCATCTCTGAAACCCTCTCCAGAACTGGATTTCCCCCCAAGGCTTATTTTCAATAATTTGGGCTTAATGACAATCGATAACAATTAATAAGTCAAAGAATCTATCAAATAGCAGCAGGATACGAAGATACGAATGATAGTAACTACTTACGTCATGACCCAATTTTCAAGATTATCTGTGATAAAATCCCCAAAATCGGGGCAGAATTATTAGCCAGTCAACCTACTATTAGTAGATTGGAGAATCAAATAACTAACGAAGAAATTAAAGCAATTCGTCGCTTCTTTGTGGACAAATTTATTAAAAGTTATTCTGTCGTACCAGAGGAGATATTGCTTGATATAGATGGCTTTGATGCTATTACTTATGGACATCAGCAACTCAGTTTATTTCATGGTTACTATAAAAACCAAATATATTTCCCTGTATTAATTAATGAAGCTCATAGTGGTTATCCTGTAATTTTACAACTACGAGCCGGAAATTCCCATGCAGGAAAAGGGGTTGTAGGATTACTCAGATGGTTATTTTGGCGTTCCGTGAAAAGCTTGGCCTAATATCAAGATAATCTTGAGAGGAGATGGAGGTTTGTCTCTCCCTGAAATCATGGATCTTTGTGAACGAAGCAACGTCAAACTCAGATCTTGCACCAAGAAAAGTTGATAGGAGAATGGATAGCTGAAGTGGTTGTGTAGAGGAGATTGCAGCAAGTTCTCTATTAAAAATAGAGAACTAAGATCAAAGATTAATAAAAACCGCTTAGCAAGAGTAATTTATTCAACCCGATGACCAACTTTTTTTCCATTACTATAGAAATCTGACTAACTGTCGTTTAGTTCATCTATGGCAAAGCGTCAATTCATCAATTTGGGCTCGTCTAACTCCGGCTCAAACTACATCTATATGTGCTTGACTTCCCGTCTTTCTAAGTGTTGAAAACGGGAATACTCATGCTCTTGATTAGTTTGGCTAACAATGGCAGTCTGAGCTTTGAGTTGAGAATAAGAGAACTAAGTTCATGAATCAGATTTTACCCCAAGCGGAAGAATTACTCTCAACCTTGAAACAACGCTCTGCCCACTATCTATCGTACCGCGAAACCTTAGAATCTATTTTAGGTCTATTTCTTCAAGGGCAAGGACATTCTCTTCCTCATCATTGCCAAACTAAATCCGCCAGTGCTATTAGTCGCTTTTTAAATCATTATCAATGGTCAACTCGTTCTCTGATTCGTCATGTTCGTTCAAGTATCTTGAATCTGATTCTCTCCCAAAGAAGAACAGGTCGAAAACCTACTCTCCAAGTTATGCTTGATTTAACTACGCTGGAAAAAGTTGGGAATTTTCCTCATCTAGCCGACTTAGTTCGGGTCTATCACCATAAGAAAGGATTACATATTGTGGTTATGTATTTAGTCCTAGGAAATTGGAGATTCCCTTGGAGATGCACGAGTTTATCGGGGTAAGGGGACTCCTTCGCCATCGCAACTTGCACAGAAATTATTAAACAATTTACCGAAAATTTTGCTGAGAGCTTTTCAGATTTATGTTTTAGGTGATACTGCTTTTGGGACCACTAAATTAATTAACAAGATTCGAGGAGATTCCTTTAAACATCACGCGATTGTCGGCATTCCCAACACTAGAACTCTTCAAGATGGACGGTTTCGTCTCCGAAATTAAAACTCGTGGGCAACAAGTTTATTTGAATGACTTAGATATTCCTGTCTTTTTATCATGGGTCTGGTTAAAACGAGACGGAAAAAGCGGTGCGCGGGGAGGGGGGTTTTAGAAACAAATGAATCGACTGCAAGCACAGAACTTAAAATTATTAAAAACCCCCCTTCCACCCCCGCGCGCGGTCAACGCGCAAGGGAACGCGCACCAAGACAGAGTTCAACGTTTTGTTATTTCCACGCTTTCCAATGAAAGGTAAAACTATCGCTCGGTGGGGCGGGAATGGCGACCTCCAAAAGCAGTTATCCAGCTTGAGTTAAGTAGAATTAATCAATAAGGTCGCCATCCCGGCGTAGATGGCAAATTGAAGGCTTTTTCAAAACTGTTAAGCATCGTTGAGCGTCTTCACCGTTTTGGTCAAAAAACTTTACTCGGTGTTTATCGTTGGCTAATCCTTTCTTTTCATTAAAATTGCTGCTCCCGTGAGTGTTTCTGCCAGACGAATTCTCGTGGAATTAGCTGCTCATTGTCCTTTTACTGATGACATCCTTTTGATGGCACAACGATTAACGTCACGGTCAACAATTAATTTTTGACTAACATCTATCTCTCATAGGATTGGTGTATCTAGATAACATTATTTGCGTCTTTTTTCCCTTTTTTAGCTAGTTTTTGACGACTTTATCCGCCAAATTACTTACTTTCTTTTAATCCATTTCCTTAAAAATCGAGCTTGATGTTATTTTCTGATTTTTTGTGTTTTGTTTTTTTCTTCATGAATAATGGTTAGTGTCACGAAGTTTTCGCCACAGATGAGCGTATAGAGAGATATTTGATAAAATGGGATTTTGTTAGCGGATGGTGTACGCTAACAAAATCCCATTCCGGATGTCTTCTGCCAGAAGAATGAATCAATTGAGGTTTTCACCGATGAAGATTGCCGAACGTGAACAACAAATCCTGCGGGTCAAATCCCAAAGCTTTCAGCCCGAACTGACCGCACAGTTAGAAACCTCCTTACAGCAGGAAGTGTTACTGGTCACCAAAGCTACCATCGAAGCCGCGCTGGTAGAAGAGCTAGAGTCCTCAAGAGCCAGCTGCCCTAAACCCATGCCGAGGCGTTCCGGCTATTTTCCTCGCATCCTCGATAGCCAGTATGGTCGAATTGTCGATTTACGAGTGCCGAAACTGCGCAGTGGCAATCAAGAGCGAGAATGGCAAATTCTGCAACGGTATCAACGAGGACTCAATAGCTTACTAGATTGAAGGTCTGTGTTTGTATGTGATGGGATTATCATTGCGAGATCTCCAAGAAGCCTTGTACCCTCTGCTCGGTAGTGTGTTATCAGTTAGTGCCATCAATCGGATTACCTTACAAGCCCAACAGCGAATGAACGTTCACCGGCACTCCCAGCTGCTTCACACCCCGCCAATTTTAATTGTTGATGGGGTCTGGGTGGATGTCCTTTATCCAGAAGATGAGTTCAAACTTGACCGCGCCGGACATCGACGCCAAGTACACCAGGCTCAAGAGCGAGTGATTCTGGCCGCTATGGCGGTCTGGCCTGATGGCAGCTACCATCTACTGCATTATGAAATGGCTTCGATGGAGGACATATCCGCTTGGCTGAGCTTCTTTGAAAACTTAATTGAACGCGGACTCAACCCCGAGCTGGTTAAACTGATTGGAGCGTGATGGGACATCGGGGTTGCCGGCGGCCATGGCCAAACACTTGCCCAGGGCGGGCGCAGCAAAGATGTATGACTCATAAAGTACGCCGAATCAAGGACTATCTGAGCTATCAACAATTGCCTCAACAGGATGAGATGGGGCAAAAGTTGACGGAGCCCCAAGCTAGGCGACAGCGTCGCTCTCAAATCCAAAACGATGCCTATGACATCTACAAAGCTTCCTCTCGAGAGGAAGCAAGGGCAACGATTGTCGGTTTTTGTCGAGAAGTGGAAATCTCTCGAACCCAAGGCGGTTCAAACCTTTCAAAGGGAGATTGACCAGACATTTACCTTTTACGAATTTGCCCTCCCGTTACATCAGAGGATTCGGACCTCTAACTTGTTGGAACGTCTGTTTGAAGAGTTTCGGCGCAAGTAGTTATGAAATCGGGGCTTTTCCCAATGAAACAAGCTGTCTGACTTTGTTTTTTCTGGTTGTTCAACGAGAGCATGCTAAACACAACCGACCAGGTTTTGTGACTCTTCGCGAAAACTTAATCGTGGTCAGTAGTTAGCCGACGAAATCCCCTAACATACCTTCACTAGAGCACAAACGTTTTTAGAAGGTTTATGGAATGCGGTAAAGAGCCGATATCCCCTAAGGCTAAAAACTAGGTGTATCAGCTGATTTTAGTTCTCTATTATCAAAAGAGAACGAACTCTTCTTGTCCTCTTCTTGTACTTTTGGTCATTTTATGGTGGAATTAACCCGAATGTGTAACGCTTCGTAATACATAGGAACCGGTTCTAGAGATTGAGCACAGATGTTTCCTAGGTAGTAACCGGAAAACTCTTATCCTAGAAAGACTAGAAAGATTTTACCAATTGCGATCGCTTAATTCTGTGACGACTTTGATGATGAAAGAGTGGTGCAACTAACTTTTTTGTCAAGCATATCTTGTCCTTTTTGCTGATTTTATGGTGGAAGTCACATTTGCTAAAGCTACCGTAGTCACAATTCGTCTTTCTCTTCTGAAATTAGGGGCAAGAATAACGGTTAGCATCAGAAGAATTTTAATCGCTATTGCTACTGCTTGCCCATATCAAGATATCTTAGCGATCGCCTATCAACGTATTCAAGCTCTGACCGATTCTGGATAATTTTAATTGTCTCAAAAATAATTAAATAGTTCCTTAAATGGCTGTTAATAAATTGACATCTATTTTGTCATGGAGAATTTTTCTTCTCGACTAATTTTCTAGTTATTTTACTTGAATTTTCTGAGAATTTAGCCTCATTATTTATCGCCAGTATCTCAAATTTCTATTGCTAGAAAAAAACTTCAACTTTCAAGATTAAAAATAGTCTTTCAACTTAATTTGTGAGAAATGCGGGTATTGCCCCGATAAATTCCCCGGTTTTTGGAACCTTTTGTTGATGGTTTTTATTGAGTTTCTGTCTTTTCTGACGCAGAGTGTCAGGAACGTTTTTCTCGGGAAATATTTTGACCCCCAAAAATTCGGATTTCGACAGCCTAGGACAAATCCTCATGTATTTATGCCATCTCTGGCTGGGTTTGAGTGCCGTTGGCTATCTAGTTACAGGATTAGGATTACGTTCTCGGGCCTTGTTAATTGCTGCCACGATTCACCTTTTAGGACTGGTCGCTCTCCCTTACTTTATCAGCTGGCAATTTTTACTAACAGGCTTGGTGATGACCACGAATCTACTCTTCTTGGCGCAAGTTCAGTGGGATATGCGTCCTCCTCTTGGCAACTACAATTTATTAAGCGAAGAACAAAAACAATTTAATCGGGAACAGTATAACTTACGTCAAGCCTCATAACTTAACTAAAACAACTGGTTCTTTGGGTCATTACTTCGACAGCCGAAATAAAAGAAACTGGGTAAGTTGTTCCTCATTAAAGTTATTATCACTCACCAGGATTAAACTCCTGCTACCATCGGGTAACTGAGGACCAAAAGTCATTCCTTCTAAGTTATCTAGATAAATTCCTAATTCTTTTAAATCTAGTAATAGCTTTTTCTTGAGGGGTCGAACTCGATCGATATTCTCTTTCAGGCTAGATATATTAGAGGTATCGGTAGCATTACCTACGACTACTTGAAATATTTTTGCTCCCACACCAGTAAAACCAAAAGTTCTTTCTAAACTGAGAAAATTACCTTCTTCTTTGAGTGCTAGAAGTTCGGTTAAGCCATTAGAAATAGTTTCGACCGAGGCAGGAGCGAGTAAATAAAGATGTTCTGCTACTAAAATGGGACTACCGAAAGGGTTAATTCCATAGTGCATTAAACGAATTCTCGCTTTCGCTTCTGCTTCAGTCAGCTCGTCTTGTGTCAAGGCAGATTCGGTAGCGGTAAACAAACGAAAAGGATCTAACTCGGCTAAACCAGTAGGATTGATAGTCAAAGATTCAAAAGCAAGGTTATTGCGTATTCCTTGAGGTTCATCGGTAACATCAGTAAGATAACGCTTGGGAATAGGTACATTTAACTTTTTTTGCCCAGTTTTTAAGTCAAATTCCCCGATAAAAGGAGCGATATTTTGGCTGGGATCTCCTTCACTAGAGATAAACAGAGTTTTTCTAGGAGAAAGAGCTATTCCTTCTGGATCGATACTTCCCGCAGGGTAGGTATTACCTTGTTCGTCAGTAAGAAAGGTAACATCTTCGATAGTGAGATTATTGATGCCAGTTTCGCCCGTGTCAGTTTGTCCTATATCTAAATCTATGGTATAAAAACGAGCAGGTGCTAACCGACTGCGATCGTCTGACAGAACATAAAAGCGGTCTTTTTGTTTATCGTAGGTAAGAGCAGACAATCCGCCCACAGGAGTATCTTTGAAGACTGTTGCGGGTAATTCGTATTTGCCTAAAAATTCTAACGATAAATCTAAAAATATTCTATCTTCTGCTTTGACTGGGCGAGGAGTGCCACAACCCGCGATCGAGCAGAGTAACGCCAGCGCGATCGTTACGGAAATTATTTTTTTAATCGCTCTAGATAATATCAATTTGTTATACTATTGACTTGATTAGCAGTAAGTTGAACTCGAACAAAGACAACATAAGTCATCTTAATCGCATCAACATTTTATATTTTAATAACAAAATATATCAAAAAAAATCATACATAATAAATAGCTAATGTCAATTATTCATGGTAGTTGGATATTACAATCGGATAGCGATCGCTTGTTTATTTGGGGTGAAAGTTGGCGTTCTTTAGTTACGGTAGAGTCTAAGACTAATTCTGAAGAATTATCTATTCATCCTTTTTGCTTATCTCAAGAAGAATTTATTTCTTTATTGGCAAGTTACGATTTAACCTGGGATAACTTTTTCGCTCGAGAAATTAACACTCAAGAAAGATGGGTCGAACAAACTATTAATATACCCAGTCGTAAAGAAGGAAAAAGAAAACCATTACAACCAATATATTCAGAAAAATTAACTGAAGAACAAATAGATACTGTTGAGTTTTTTCCCTGGCAGGTTACGGGTTTTTATCTTAACGCTACAGAAGCAGTAAAGTTTTTAGCAAGTTTACCTCTTAATTCACCACAAAATTCGAGTAATTCTTTAGGAACGGAATTAATTTTTTGGACTCATGTATATCGTTGGAGTTTAGATTTAATTGCTAGAAAAAAATTCTTACCGGGAATTAGTTTAAAAGCGGATGGACAAGCCTATGGAATTTGGCAACCATTATTAGATAGTCAAGTAGACTTGACTCGCTTAGCAAAGTTTAGTCAATTAATGCCTCCTGCTTGTTTGGCTTATCAACAAAAATCACTTCGATCGCCAGAATTATTATTACAATTTTTGAGTACAATTATTGATGCTCAAATACGTACTTGGCTGGATGATAATTCTAGTAGTACTAAAGCTGTAACCATTCAACCGTGGTTGTGTTCTCTTACCGAATCTGATTCTCTATTAAAGACTGAGCCTAAAAATAGTGAAAGGTTAAAAAATGCTCTCTATAATTGGACTTTACCAGTTCGAGAATATTTAGTCGATCGACAGAATAGTAATTTAGGACAAAATCAATATCGAGCTTGTTTTTTATTGCAACCACCACCTAAATCGGCTAAAAATAAAGAACAAAGTGATTGGCAATTAAAATATTATCTTCAGGCTTTAGACGCTCCAGAATTTATTATCGATGCAGCAACTATTTGGCAACATCCTAGCGAACAATTAAGCTATCGAGGTAGGACAATTACTCAACCCCAAGAAACTTTATTAAAAGGGTTAGGATTAGCAACTCGTATCTACAATCCTATCGCCACTAGTTTACAGGAAGCTCAACCAAGAGAATGTCAACTCAATCCCATTCAAGTTTATGAATTTATTCGCTCGATCGCTTGGCAACTACAAGATAATGGTTTGGGGGTAAAATTTCCTCCTGGTTTATCAGTAGGAGAAGGAGAACAAAGGTTAGGAATTAAAATAACTGCTGAAGTTCAACAAAAGAAAAAAGAACGCTTAAATTTACAAAGTTTACTCCAATATAAATTAGAAATTGCTGTTGGTGACTCTACTATATCTAACCGAGAATTTAAACAATTATTAGCTCAAAAATCGCCTATAGTTGAAGTAGATGGACAGTGGTTAGTTTTGCAGCCTGCGGATGTTAAAGCAGCTCAAGCAGTATTAGATAAATCCAACGAACAGATGAATTTATCCGTAGAAGATGCCTTACGTTTATCTACAGGAAATACTAATGTTTTAGCTAAATTACCCGTAGTCAGTTTTCAAGCTACTGGTATTCTACAAGAATTAATTAATAATTTAACTGATAATAAGTCGGTTCAACCAATAGAAGATATTAAAGGTTTTAGAGGTGAATTACGTCCTTATCAAGCACGGGGAGTTGGTTGGTTAGCTTTTTTAGAAAAATGGGGTTTGGGTGCCTGTCTTGCCGACGATATGGGATTAGGAAAAACCGTGCAGCTAATTGCCATGTTACTTAATCTCAGGCAACAAGACAGTTTAACTAAACCAACCTTACTAGTTTGTCCGACTTCTGTAATTAGTAATTGGGAAAGAGAAGTACACAAATTTGCCCCCACTCTCAAAACTTTAATTCATCACGGAGATAAACGAAGCAAAGGTAAAACTTTTGCTAGAAAAGTAAAAGACAAACAGTTAGTAATTACTAGTTATTCTTTAGTCGATCGCGATTTAAAAACCCTAGAAGCAGTAGACTGGGAAGGAGTAGTTCTAGATGAAGCACAAAATATTAAAAATCCGACAGCAAAACAGTCTCAAGCCGTGCGTAAGTTACCCGCAGGATTTAGAATTGCTTTAACAGGAACTCCCGTAGAAAATCGTTTGTCCGAACTATGGTCAATTCTTGATTTTCTCAATCCTGGCTTTTTGGGTACGAGAGCATTTTTTCAGAAAAGATTTGCCGTGCCTATTGAAAAATATGGTGACAGGGATTCTCTCCAAACTCTCCGTTCTTTAGTGCAGCCTTTTATTCTTCGCCGTCTCAAAACAGATAAAGATATCATTCAAGACTTACCAGAAAAACAAGAAATGAATGTCTTCTGCGGACTTTCAGCAGAACAAGCAGAACTCTATCAACAATTAGCAGATAACTCTTTACAAGAGATAGAAGACTCAGAAGGAATTAAACGTAGGGGGTTAATTCTCACCTTATTATTGAGACTAAAACAATTATGCAATCATCCTGAATTAATTAAAGGAAACACTAAAAAAACACCAGTAAATAATCATAACTTTGCTTATCGTTCGGGTAAACTCTTACGGTTAGAAGAAATGCTAGAAGAGGTAATTGCTGAAGGCGATCGCGCTCTTATTTTTACCCAATTTTCCGAATGGGGTAAATTACTTCAACCTTATTTACGACAAAAATTTAATAGTGATGTTCTCTTTCTCTATGGTGCAACTCGCCGTCAACAAAGGCAAGAAATGATCGATCGCTTTCAAAACGAGCCTAACGGGCCACAAATTTTTGTTCTCTCATTAAAAGCTGGAGGTACTGGTTTAAATTTAACTAGAGCAAATCATGTTTTTCATGTCGATCGCTGGTGGAATCCTGCCGTAGAAAATCAAGCAACGGATCGCGCTTTTCGCATCGGACAAAAACGCAACGTACAAGTCCATAAATTCGTCTGTACGGGTACATTAGAAGAAAAAATTAATACTATTCTTGAAAGTAAAAAAGAACTTGCCGAACAAACAGTAGATGCAGGAGAACAATGGCTAACAGAATTGGATACTAATCAATTGCGTAACTTATTACTGTTAGACCGAGATGCAATTATCGATGAAGAAAGTGAATAATAGCTCCTTCTTAGTTCAGTAGGAACTGGGATTTAGTAAGTTTGTTTTCCCAAGACCTACTTGAGCCATAGCTTTGACTGCTCGGTTTAATTTATGATATTGTCTTTGCTAACAGGGTTATTTCTGATTAAATAATTCTTCAAATATAGCGATCGAAGATCTTACTGAGACGAGTTTTAAGGGACAAGTTTATAATAGTTAGTTGTAGTTTATATCACTTAACAAATAAGCAATAAAAGAACAATAAGGCATAAGGAGAAATTGGTGTTGAGGAATGCAACTTATTGGCAACAGATTGGTTCAAAGCTAGCTCGATTCAGCAAGATGAAAAACAGAATACTATTCTACGTCTCTTCTTGTTTATTGCCTGTTACTATTGTTCTAGCTCCGAAGATTGCAGTAGGAGAAACTTTAGGTGTAGTAAAAAGCCAAGAAAATCTGAGACAATGGTCAGAAATTACTAGTCGTATACAACAAGTAGGAATAGACTACTGTATAGTGGACGCTTCTAACTGGCAAGAAGAACTAGATTTCGGTAATATAAGTGTCTTATTCTTGCCCAACATAGAAATTCTCACAGGAGCGCAAGCAACGGCTATAGAGCGATGGATGGATAGAGGGGGTCGAGTAATAGTCACTGGGCCAACAGGTAATATGTCCCAGCCTCAAGTTCGTTCTCGGTTGCAAACGCTTTTTGGTGCTTATTGGGGATTTCCTTTGTCTTCTCCTACTACTCTCGAACTATCTAACAACACACCAGTAGAGTGGTTGGGAAGACCTCAGCTTTCCGATACTTTGACTGGAGGAGTTATTATTCCTGTTAATGGTAGAGGTCAAACTGCTGCACTCTGGATAGCAGAGGAAAACTTGGCAGCAGCAGTTGTCACGAATAATTCTACCTTTTTGGGTTGGCGTTGGGGCTATAATGCCGTTGCGCCTATCTCTTTAGATGCTGCTTGGTTACAGGCTGCTCTCAATCGTTATGGAATTAGCACTTATGGCAAATTTACTCCCATAGCTAATCGTAAACCGAATGTTTGCCGTTCTCAGATTGTACCTCCTCTCAATGAGTCTAGACCGATTATCCCTAACTGGCAGCCGAACAACTCTCCTCTACCCGCCCCACAATCTCGCTTTAATTTTCCTCGTCAAACTACTCTTACGGCTAGCGAAATAGCCAAGATGAGCCAGGAATTAAATGGTTTAATTGCTCGTTTTGAAAGTACGTTACTGACGGCGGATGCTAATGAAAGTGAAATTAACTTGTCGACAAAGGAATTAGTAGAGCAGCATTTAAGTGAACAAGTACAAAGCAACAAATCTGTTTCAGATAAGCAGCTTGTGAGTAGCTCTAGATCGAAGTATAAAAATGCTCACCAAGCACTAGAGGAGGCAAGAAACAGCCTAAAAAAGTTTTTACAACTGAGTCGGAATAGAAACTACACTCAAGCTAAAAACCAATGGCTCAAAGCTAAAAGAACCCTCTGGGATAACTATCCTACAGACCGTCCCTTAGCTCACCCCGAAGTTCGAGCTGTTTGGCTCGATCGCGGTACTATTGTTAAAGCAAGATCGGAGTCAGATTTAGTTAAAATTTTCGATCGCCTTGCCAATGCGGGAATTAATACAGTTTTTTTTGAAACTGTTAATGCTGGTTATACAATTTATCCTAGTAGAATAGCTCCTCAACAAAACCCTTTAGTACGCGGTTGGGACCCTTTAAAAGCAGCAGTAAAACTCGCTCATGCCAGGAATATGGAATTACACGCCTGGGTGTGGACATTTGCTGTAGCCAATCAAAGACACAATATTATTCTCAACCAACCTAAAGACTATTTAGGACCCGTACTTTCTCGCTATCCTGATTGGGCAATCAGCGATCGCGAAGGTAATAAGTTTCATTATAATTCTGGTAAAGTCTTTCTCGACCCTAGTAACCCAGGAGTCAAGCGTTATTTATCTTTACTTCTAGAAGAAATTGCTACTCGTTACGAGGTTGATGGTATCCATCTAGATTACATTCGCTATCCTTTTCAAAATCCTAACGGTAGTAAAACCTACGGTTACGGTATTGCTTCTCGTCAGCAATTTAAGCAAATGACAGGAGTAGACCCCATTACTTTAACACCTTATAGTCCTTTATGGTCTCAGTGGACGGGATTTCGCATCAGACAAATAGATAACTTTGTCGCTTCTGTTTCTCAAAATTTAAAGCAACAACGTCCAGAACTTATTTTATCCACAGCAGTATTCCCCATGGAAAGACAGGAACGTCTTACTAAAATTCAACAACATTGGGAAGAATGGGTCAGACAAGAATGGATCGATATGCTCGTTCCTATGACCTATGCTTTGGATACAGAACATCTCCAAAAACTTACTCGTCCTTTACTAGATGAGTCAGAGCGAGGAACGGTATTGCTCTTACCGGGTATTCGACTGCTAAATCTACCCGACATTATGGCATTAGATCAGATGCAACTAATCAGAGGAATGCCCACAGAAGGCTATGCTCTTTTTGCTGCGGAGAATTTTAATTCTAATTTAGAGAAGATTTTTAGCCAAACGCAAGGAAAATCAGACTTCGATCGCCAAGAGCCTTTACCCTACCGTCAACCTTTCCAGACAACGGCACTGCGCTATCAAAATTTACAAAAAGAGTGGAATTTTCTTCTCAACAACGATCGACTTTTAATGGAGGAGAAAACCCTTAAAAGATGGGGGCAACAAGCAGATGATTTAGCTTTGGCTTTGCAAGAATTAGCAGATGAACCTTCAATGAGCAATTTTCTGTCAGCCAGGCTATCTCTGTCGTCTTTTCGTCGTCAATTTCCTCAGTGGATAGAGCAAGACACGACTATTAATCCCTATCAGGTTCGAGTCTGGGAAAACCGCCTAGACACTCTCGATCGACTTTTGAGTTATGGAGAAAAAAATATGTTGAATGACTCTACTAGGGTATCTGCCAACTAATACAACTTGACAAAAATATGGAAAAGAAAGTTCATCGTTTTGGACTCTACCTCTGTCGCTTATCCCTAACTCTTAACATAAAAAAATAGCGGAAGGAAAAAATAACCTATTTTTCACTATACAAAGTTTGTTGATAGGCTAAATAAATAGCTTCGAGGAATTGATTATGACTATAATTATCTGGTATGTTTTCTAAACCGATAATTTCTTTAACTCGATCGGCTAATTTACGACTTAATTGGTGTTGATATTTGAGGATCATCATCTTACGGCGTTGTAAATAATCGCGAATGGTAGCAAAGTCTTCTGGTAATAAGTTATTTATTTCTGTTTCTATTCTGAGTTGAACTGCTAAATATTTTGCTTCATCTGAGATAGGAAAATTAGCCGATTTGATGGTTTGTTCGTCTTGAATAACTACTGTTCCTGCCACTAAATCGCCGATACGTTGTTCTTTTTTGGCAAATGCAATAAAAAAAACACCAATAAAAAAAATATCGTCTACTGGTCTTAATAAAGCTCTTAATACTGATTGAGTAAGTCTTACTGGTTTACCATTTTCACGAATAACTCTGATTTTTATGCGTTTTTTACCAGGAGTTTGTCCTTGCCAAATAGTTTCAAAAATAACAAAATAACCGACATAGATAACGAAAGCAATTAAAGCTTCGATCGCCCACAACCATTGTAAAGCTTTGCCTTGAAGATCGCCAAGAACGGAATCAATTTGATAAGTCAAAAAAATAGTAATTACTAAAGATAAAAATAATGTAAATCCTAAAATAATATAATCGATTATAAGAGCGTAAGCTCGATTACCAATTCCTGCTAAAGTAAATTCTAATTCGACACTTTCAGGAGTTTGTAATTTAATTTTATTAAAAAGATTCATAGTAAATAAATTATAAGATCGTGTCATTTTTTTATCTTAGTTAAAACAAGTGTGGGTGAGTATAACTTAAGTCACAAAAATTATAGTTACCTGTATTTTTTAGTGTTACGATCTAAATTTAAGTTTTTGTCGCTCAATTTAAGCTTATGTCCGTAGGCGCATTCAAACAAGATGGTTTCGGTTGGAGAATAGATTTATTAAGACAAAGAATCAGTGAATATATAGAATTTAAATTTTCTCAACTGGAATTGGATGTTCCCGAGTTGTCTTTTTTAAAGTCGGAGTTGTTGTGGCAAATTGTTAAGTTTCTTTTATGGTCGATTATTGCTATCTTGCTAGTTTGGATTAGTTGGCAGATTTGGCTGTTAGTGCGAATTTATTTAAGAAGGTGGCAAAAGCAAAAACGCCCGATCGAATCAACTATAACGACGAAATCAACAACTAAATTATCTGTAGCAGAATGGGTAGCTCGAGCGCAAGAATATAGCCAGCAAGGAGATTATCGTCAGGGTATCTTTTGTTTATACCAAGCCATGTTGCACTTACTAAACGATCGCGAAATAATCGCTCGGCAATCTAGTCGTACTGATGAAGAATATAGGCGATCGCTGCAAAATTTACAATTACCTCAGCTTCAACCTTACGAGTTATTGTTGTCGATTCATCAAAGATTGTGCTTTAGTAGTGCAGAAGCATCTAAGTCTCTATTTGAGCAATGTTTACAAGCCTATCGGGAAATTGAGACTACATGAATATTAGTCAACGAAAATTATGGCTATTGGTAATAATTGCGCTCGCGGTAATAATTACTATTACTCTGGTGGCTGCACCTAATAATAATAAACTCAATAGCGGTTCGACTTATGGACGCTATGCTGATGGATATGGTGCTTGGTACGAGTATATGTCATCGAGAAGGACACCATTACAGCGTTGGCAGAAACCTTTTAGTAAGTTAATCGACAGGCAAGCTACCGAACCTGTAACTTATATCCAAATTTATAGTAAGTTACACTTCAAACAAAGTAAATTGATTTCTTCTCAACTTACCCTTTCAGAAAAAGACTGGCTTAAAAAAGGTAATATTTTAGCGAGAATTGGTATATACCAACCAGCAACAGCAGCACCTTTTAATAGTGTATTATCTCAAGGCGATCGACAAATTAAAATTGCTACTACTCGGAGAAAAACAACTCCAGATAAAATTCTTTTAGGAGATCGATTTGGTGCAGTTGTTTGGGAAGAAAAAATTGGTAAAGGGAAAGTAATTTATGCAACGACTCCTCACTTAGCAGCTAATGCTTATCAAGACTCGACTGATAATTATGAATTATTGGCTGAATTAGTTAGTGAAAATAAACAAATTTGGGTAGATGAATACATTCATGGTTATAAAGATAAAGGAACAATTGCCCAAGAACAAAAAGAAGATTTACTTACTTATTTAGCACAAACCCCCTTATTTCCTTTATTTATTCAACTCCTAATTATAATTGTGGTGGCGGTTATAGTTGCGTTTCGTCGTTTTGGTCAACCTGTTATTATTAATAACGCTGTGGTAGATAATAGTATGGCATATATAGAAGCTCTATCAGGAGTATTGACTAAAGCAAATTGTACTGATTTTGTGGTTACAACTATTGTTAAAGATGAGCAATTAAAACTACAAAAAAAACTCGGTTTAGGGCAAAATTTAGTTGATGAAGACACTCTAATTACAGCATGGACGCAGCAAACAGGAAATTCACCAACTAAGCTAAGACAATTATTACAGGTATCAAAAAGTAAGCGTCATCTTAGCGATCGAGAACTAGCTAATTGGGTACAAAAGTGGCAAGAAGTATTATCAGTTATCAGTTATCAGTAAACAGCGATCGGTGTTTTACTTTTATATGAAAAATGGTGAATACAACTAAATATAATCTGGAAATCTAATATTTATCGGGTATCTAATGTCTAATTTATCCATGCTTAATTCTCTTAGTGAAGCGATCGATAAAATAATTATCGGGCAATCTCATATAGTTAAACAATTATTAGTGGCTTTACTTAGTAGTGGTCATGTAATTATTGAAGGAGTACCAGGAACGGGAAAAACTTTACTTGTTAAGGTTTTATCCCGACTTATTACTGCTGATTTTCGTCGTATTCAGCTAACTCCCGATATCCTTCCTTCAGATATTTTAGGCACAAATATTTTCGATCTTAATAGTCGTGATTTTATTCTTAAAAAAGGACCGATTTTTACTGAAATTCTGTTAGCAGATGAAATAAATCGTACTCCTCCTAAAACTCAGGCTGCCTTACTCGAAGCAATGGAAGAACAACAAGTAACTTTAGATGGAGATACTATTGCTTTATCACCTCTATTTTGGGTAGTAGCCACACAAAATTCTTTAGAATTTGAAGGTACTTATCCTCTTCCAGAAGCGCAACTCGATCGCTTTTTATTTAAACTTTTAATTGATTATCCCCATAAAGAAGCAGAAAAAGAAATACTCCAAAATGTCCAAGCAGGATTTAAAGCTAGAAAAGTCGATTTAGATAAGATTCAATCGATCGCTACAGTAGAAGATATTCTTACTTTGCGTCAACAAGTACAAAATGTAGAAGTACAAGAAAATATTCTTGACTATTTACTTAATTTAGTAGAACGTACCCGTCAACATCCAGATTTGGTTTTGGGTGCCTCTCCTCGAGCGACTCTTGCTTGGTTACAAGCTGCTAAAGCTAATGCTTGTTTGGGAGGAAGGAATTATGTAATTCCCGATGACGTTAAAGAAGTAGCTGCACCTTTATTGCGTCACCGTCTTATTTTAAAACCAGAAGCACAGTTGGATAATGTACGAGTGGATTTCGTAATTGAGTCTATATTGAAACAGATTTCTGTACCGAGATGATTAGTTAAGTAATAAGTAATAAGTAATAAGTAATAAGTAATAAGTGATAAGTGATAAATTTTAAAAAAATAGTTGTTCTTTTTATTAGTTTAATTTTAGATAAATGACATTAGATTATATTCACGGTTATTCGGATGAAGAACAATTGCGTCTAATTCAGCAAGCAGAGTATTGGCGCGAAGAATTAATTCTTAGAGAGATTAATTATTTACCTGGGGAAAGTTTGTTGGAAATTGGTTGTGGCGTTGGTGCCGTTTTAGGAATATTAGGTAGAGCTTTTCCTGGTTTGCAACTAGCAGGAATAGATTTACAAGATAAGCAGATAAATTTTGCTAATCAATATTTAAATAACTTGGGTTTAAACAATGTCGATTTACAAGTAGGCGATGCTAGTAAATTACCTTGGCAAGATAACCATTTCGATCGCATTTATGCTATTTGGTTTATCGAACATTTAAGTAATCCACAACAGGTTTTACACGAAGCAAAAAGAGTTTTAAAGCCAGGAGGGACAATTACTTTAACAGAAACTGACTATCGTACTATTTTAGTTTCACCAGAATCTCATGACTATCGTTATCTACAAAATTATTTATGCGAATTGATGTTGCAATCTCAAGGTAATCCTTATATAGGACAATCTTTGGGAACATTACTTAATACTGCTGGCTTTAAACAAGTAAAGAATAAGCCGATCGCCTTTCATTATTCCTCTAGTCTAAACAATCAGCAATTAAAAAAGTTTATTGACTATATTGACTCTTGGTTGGCACCAACACTACCTCAAATGATCGATAAGTTAGGAAAAAATGCTAAACGACTTGATGCTGGATTAGACTGGTTTAATAATATTCCTTATCTTGCTAATGGTGCAGCCTCAATCACGATTTATCGTGCTTCTGGAATCAACTTTTAAATTTATTATTAATTTATTTTTGATATTTTTGAATATCTCAACAGCAAGTTTAATTCAACTCATGCTACACAAAGTTATTGAATATAATTTTTAAATTGTTGAACAATAGAATCAGATATTTATCTTACTGACCAATCTTCTAATGTCATTTGTACGACTTTTTTAACTAAAGTAAAATCCGAGCGATTGATAGGTCTTAATGATTGTCTAGATTTCATATATTTACGATAATTAATATAGTAATCTTCAAAGCTAGAATATATTTCATCTATTTCAGCAGTTTTAAGAGGATATCTTAGAGATACTTGTCGGGCTTTGCTGATTACCGTATTGTTATCTATTAGTTGATTAACACTAACAAAGTCATCGGTGATAATTGTAATACTATCTATTAATTTATGTCTTTTAATACCTCTAATACTTAATTCGACTGTTGGTAAATACAAACGTAGTGTTAATCTATCTTTCTTGTTTTTTGAATTATAGTAATAAGAAAACTCCGCACAAACTTTATTATTGATTATTCCCCCTTTTTTATTATATTTAGCAAATAATAAGCTTTTTTCAATATCACCATTTGAATTATAGTTACTAGAAGTTTCAAATTTAATATCAGAACTAAAAGATAGTATTTGTTTGATGATTGAGACTATGGGAGTGCGATGTTGAGGGGTATCTATTAAATATCCCTGTAAAAAGGAAGGTAAAGAATCAAATAACGAATCTTCTATAATATCAATTTTAACTCTGGAGTAAATTTTATCATTGTGTTTTCTAAGTATTAATGAATATTCATCATTTTGAGCTTTTTGTATTTCATAGGTTAATAGCAAAACTTCTGGTAGTTTATTACTAGCATACTCTTTTACTTGTGGAGAGAAGTGACCAGCAATTGCTATCAAAACAAAATCTCGTTTAAAATCAACCTCAGATAACATAGAAGACTGAGAAGAGTATTTAAGTAAGTTCTTTTTATATCTTATTAGTTGATCGATACTTCCTTTATCACCCTTTTTTTTCAACTCTATAATTGCTAAACTTCCCTCTTTAGTTATACCCAAAATATCTGTTCTATTTTTATTGTTGACAATATATTGTCTTTTTAAGGGATTGATCTTTAGGAGTTTGTTAAGATTTAGCCAGATAAATTCTTCTAATAATGATTCAGATTTGAGTAAAAACTTGCCTTTAAATTGCCTGAGCATTTTCTTGATTTTACCAAAGGGAATAATTGAGATGAGAAATTAATTGAAAAATCGCGATCGCTTTATTAATCTCATTAAAGTTAATAAATCTGTAATTAGTCCAATCTAGTTCTTGTTTACATTGCTTTTAGACTTTTCATCGTTAACCCAGGCATAGACAATAATTTTACTTTTTTGGTGATAACGAAAGAACAATCGATACTGCTGAAAAAATTTGGCTCTAAACCAATGTTTATATTCATTACCAAGAGTATTACCTTGACGATATTCCTTGCGAGTGGGGTCTTGAGGAATAATCTCAAAAGCAAGTTTATTTATAGCTGCTAAACGTTTGGATACATTCTTTTGCCTATATTCTTGAGGGTATTTCTGGCGTAAATTCTCGACTTTAAGTAACAATTCTTCTAGCTGACTAATAAACAGCGGATGTGCAAAAATGCGCCATCCATTAATAACTAATGGCTGATTCTTAGACAAACTTATTCATCCTCATCAGATAATGGTGCATCCAGATCTATATCTACATCACCAACCAAAGATCGAACACGCTGTAAAGTTTCTCTGCTAATGGGTTGGAGATATTGCGGATTTTTCTCCATATCTTGAGCCAGAAAACTAAGAAATTTACTTAAAATGGGATCGTCTTCAGACTCTTCACTACGATCGATAGTCACTGTTCCATCGGTATGAATGATGTAACAAATTTTATCCCGTTTGCTCAAACCTAAAGCTTTACGTACTACCTCTGGGACTGTGGTTTGATATCTGTCCGTAAGAGTAGATTCAGCTTGAAGTATTTTAGTAATAGATAGTTTTTTTAGGAACTAGTTTAATTTTAGTCCATAAGTAATGCAATTGCATTGTCAAACCGATCGTATAATTTGATATTTTGAATTAGGATAAGAAAAATTAAAACATAATTCATATTCTTAAACGAAAAGAAATCATTGGTTCAATCAAAAGATAAGTAAGCTATTCTTGCCTAACAAATTCGCAGTCGCCAGAGATATAAGCTACTTGGATGGTGATTCTTATGTAGCATTTATGTGATTAACTACGATCGTTTGTTGATTGTCAAAATAACGAATATTGGGTAGGGCAACGCGATCGATAGAACAACTAGAGAAATAGATATTTACTTAATAGCCTATAAAATTAAAACCACTATCAACTATGATTCCTTCTAAACGTTGTTATTTTCTTCTCCTAGTCGGAAGTATAAATTCTTTTTTATTAGCTGCTTTAGTCGATCGAGAAGTTAGCTTTAATTTCCTACGTCTTTATAATCTCCTTCTCTTAGGTTTGACTCTGGCTGATGTATCGCAAATTAAAACCAATGCGGTAGAAGTAAAAAGATATCCCTTAGATAAACTTTCTGTCGGTAGAGATAATTTAATTAGGCTGGTAATCAAATCTTTTAACAATAAAGCATCTGTAAAAATTAAAGATTTTTATCCTCCACAGTTTTCTGTTTCTACAGACACTTTACAAGCTACATTACCTCCCAACACGACAGAAAAATTAACTTACACCATTAATCCCGATAGCCGAGGAGAATACGAATGGGGAGATATTCAAGTACGTCAGCTAGGTAATTGGGGTTTAGCTTGGCGGGACTGGGAAATACCTGCTAGAGAAAAAGTTTCTATTTATCCAGATTTAATTAGTTTGCGATCGCTCTCTATTCGTCTGAGTTTAGAAAATACTGGCTCGATGCGCCAGGCGAGAAGACTTGGTAATGGGACAGAATTTGCAGAGTTGCGAGAATACCGCACGGGAGATGATATCAGACTAATTGATTGGAAAGCTACTGCTCGTCGGAGTCGTCCTGTAGTTAGGGTGTTAGAACCAGAACAAGAACAAACTCTATTTATCTTACTCGATCGCGGACGGTTAATGACTGCTAGAGTTCAGGGTTTAAAAAGATTTGATTGGGGACTTAATGCCACTCTTTCTCTAGCTTTAGCAGGGTTAAGTCGAGGGGATAAAGTTGGTGTTGCCGTATTCGACCGTGATATAAATACTTTGATACCACCAGAAAGAGGCAACCATCACCTTACTAAATTAATAGAAAGTCTTACACCCCTACAGCCAGTATTGCTAGAGCCAGATTATCTCAGTGCTATTACCAAAGTTGTCACCAAACAAACCCGTCGCGCTTTAGTTGTAGTTATTACAGATCTAGTCGATGCCACTGCTTCGATGGAGTTATTAAAGGCGATGATTAGACTTACTCCGCGCTATCTTCCTTTCTGCGTTACTCTCCGTGACCCCGTAATCGACACACTTTCCCACAATAGCACTAACAATACCACAGAAACCTATTCTCGCGCAATAGCCCTGGACTTATTAGCGCAACGTCAAGTTGCTTTTGCCAAATTAAAACAAAAAGGAGTATTAGTTTTAGATGCACCGGCTAACCAAATTAGCGAACAATTAGTCGATCGATATTTACAGATGAAAGCTCGTAATTTACTATAGTGGGCAATGCTCACCTTACTTTGGGTAGATAATCTAATTTTTATCCCGTATTTCCATACCAAAACCCTCACGACGTACCCTCAGATCGTAATAAATAACAGCTTTTATGCATTGCCAAAAAGGAGACATCAGAGCATAACTACCAAGACTAATAGCAAAAATAGCCATAGCATATAAAAATGCAAAAATCCCAGAATCAGTAGGATAAATACTTCCCAATATCCCTTGCAAAATTAAACTAGCTATCTGAATTACTGCGGTAATCGGTAAACTAATTAAAAAAGCAATAAATACAATTAATTGAATACGAAAAACAGAATCTTTAGTTAGTTCCCAACTTCGGCTAATGGCTTCTGTCGCATTAATATTTTCTTCTATTCCTAGAGGTAATTCGACTATGAAGAGACGAGAAAATAGCCAAATTATACCGATCGCAATTAAAATAAAACCAATTACAGTAATTAATCCCGCAACAATACTAATAATTATTAATAACATGGTATTTTCAACTGCAATATTGCTCAAAAATGTAATTATCAATCCAGCAATAAGAGAAAAAATAAAAATTCCTAATAAAACAGCAATCCAAGCCCCAATAAATATTAATGCTACTAAAATTCCTGCGCTCAAAAATTTCCATATTCTTGGTTTGATATAACGTTGGGCATCTCTAATAGATTCTGAATTTTCGGTAATTTCTCCAAATGCCAAGCGAGAAATTAATCCCATAGTTGCAGCTAGTTTAGCCCAGCCATAAATAGGAACTAATATCCATAAATAGCCAATGAATGCTAATCGAAAATAGTCTGTAAAATGGTCGCGATAAATACGCAAACCTACACTAACAACATTGCCAACAGTTAAAGATTTCATTGTTTAATTATCCAAATTATATAATTAGATCGTGCTTAATAATTAGAGGCAATCGGAGTAATGAATAATAAAAATAAACTGGAATGCTACACTTGTAAAATGCAATGAATAAAAGTTTTTATATACTAATTCAAAAAAATATAGAATATGTCTATGCTTTCCAAAATCTAAAATCTTGTTAAAATTAGATTCTCGTAGGGACAAGGCACTGTCTTGCTCCTGAATTATTTTCTACCGCGTTTATTTCGCAATTAAAATAGGATTACTATATATAATATAATTCCCTAATTCGATCGTAAAATTGACTATTACTAATAAACTCTACTAATTAAAAAAATTAATGAATGTTCAACGTTGGATTGCTACACAAGAACCCAACTGGAAACGATTAGATAATCTCCTCCAAAAAGCAGAAAAAAAAGGGATTAAATCTTTATCTGCGCTCGAAATAAAAGACTTAGCTAGTTTGTATCGTTCTGTGTCTGCGGACTTAGCTAGAGCCAGAACAAATAAAGTGGGCGTTACTCTGACTCAAGACTTACAAAAATTGACTTCTCGTAGTTATAACCAAATCTATCAAGGTCATCATCGTCAAGAATGGCAAGCCGTAAAAGAGTTTTATCTCTGGAGATTTCCTCAACTTGTCCGAGAAAATTGGATTTATATTGCGATCGCCACGGGTATTTTCTGGCTGGCAGGTATCATAGGATGGTGGTACGCTTGGCAAGACCCTGTTTTTATTTCTATTACAGTGCCTCCTTCTTTAATTCATAAAGTGCGAGATGAAGGAGAATTATGGATGGGTTCTATTGTAGGGATTGAACCTCTAGCCTCTAGTGGCATTACCATCAACAATTTGTTAGTTTCTTTTGCTGCGGTCGCAGGAGGTATTACCGCAGGGATTTATACTATGTTTATCATGGCATTTAATGGTTTATCTGTTGGTGTTATTGCTACCTTAGTCGGTCAAAATAATTTAGCCTATCCCTTTTGGGCGTTTGTTTTTCCTCATGGCGCTTTAGAGTTACCCGCGATTTTCTTGGCTGGTGGTGCAGGGTTATTAATTGGCAAAGCAATAGTATTTCCCGGTAAGTATCGCCGTCTTTATGCCCTTAGACTAAATGGGGTTAAAGCTGCCCAGTTACTCTTTGGTATTGTACCAATGCTGGTGATTGCAGGAGCGATCGAAGGTTTTTTCTCTCCTAACCCTTTTATTCCTAATCCAATTAAATATTTAGTAGGAATTAGTTTATTTTGTAGCTTGGTTTCCTATTGTAATCGTCAACACGGGAGTGGAACAAGCCCTTCGGGTGGACGTGGAACAAGCCGAACCAAGTTCGGCGTTTCCGCCCACCGAGGAAACCTCGGCGTTTCCTCCCGTCAAAAAAAAGGCTGAAGCGAATATCAGCCCTCAGAGGGAATTACCGCATTGACATAATTCCCGCAATTAAAAGTAACATTAATTTAAGATCGACAGGCAAATAATAACGTTTTCACCCGAAAATTTCGTTTTAATTACAGTGATAGTTTATTAAAAAGTACCTAATAGAATAGCTAATGTAAAGACACAAAAAGCCACTACCGCTACTGTGGCAATTACTCCATAAGGCGCGTGATTAGTACGTTCTAAATACTCATTAACTTTTTTATCGCCTTCTTCGGGATGCCAAATCATATCTTTCATAATTCGTACCTCATTTATTATGATAGTTATCATTTTAGAAGCAAAAAAATAGCCGAACCTATAGCCCTACAAAAAATAAAATTATTTTTTATTTTCATTATTAAAAGTTGACTTTATTTCATGAAGATTGATAACAAGGACAACATCAAGTCAAAGCTAAAATAGACTAATAAAAATTCCATTCGACTAAATTTTTTTATGAAAATTTTGATGCTCTCCTCGACTTTTCCTTATCCACCAACTAAGGGAGGGACTCATAATCGAACTTTTAATTTATTACAGCCTATCGCTCGACGCCATCAGGTTACGCTAGCTACTCAAAAAGCTACAGATGTAACCGAAGAAGATATAGAAAGTTTGAGACAATGTGTAGATGAATTAGTTATCTTTCCTCGTCCAACAGCAATTGAAAGCGGACTTATTGCTAAAATTAAACGTTTTAGTAAATTTTGGCTAGAAGGAATACCCCCTAATGTTATTTATCTTTATTCTCCAGCAATTCAACAATGGGTGGATCGAGCAGTTGCAGCTAATAAATTTGATGCCATTACTTGCGAACATAGTGTTAATGAAATTTATATTAGACCAGAATGGTGCAATAAAGTACGCACCATAATTGATATTCATAGCTCTATTTACCGTACTTGTAAAAACCAATTAGAAACGAGAACATCCGATAACGAATTACGCGATCGCTTTTATCTTCCTTTATTACGTCGTTACGAACAAAAATTAACCCGTAAATTTTCTCAGGTTGTAGTTACTACCAATGAAGATGAACAACAAATAAAAGTTTTTAACCCTCAAGCAAAAATTACTGTAATTCCTAATGGAGTAGATTTAGATACGTTTCCCTATCGTCAACAAGACCCTAATGGATACAAAATCGTCTTTGTGGGAGGTTTAGACTATTTTGTCAATATCGATGCAGCTTGCTTTTTTGCTACAGAAGTATTTCCCCAGCTACAACAACAATTTACTGATGCCAGTCTAACTTTAGTTGGTTCTAAACCCGCACCAGAAGTATTAGCTTTAAAAGACAAAAATTCCGCTATTGAGGTAACAGGAAGAGTCCCTTCTATTGCCGAATATTTACATCAGGCTACTGTCGCCGTTGCCCCCTTGAGGACGGGTTTTGGTATGAAAATAAAAACGTTAGAATACATGGCAGCAGGTTGTCCTGTAGTAGGAAGCGATCGCGGTTTAGAAGGAATTGAAGTAGATAGCGATCGAGTTCCTTTACGGGCTTTAAGGGCTAATACGGTAGACGAGTATGTAGAAGCAATTAGTCGTCTCTTTAACAATGCAGAATTGAGAAACAAATTATCTCGTAATGGCAGAGAAATGATCGAACAAGAATACACTTGGTCGAGTCTTGCTCGACTTTATGAACGAGTTATTATCAAGTTTTAAGTTTTAAGTTTTTAGTTTTTGGTCATGCTTCTTCCTAGTGACCTCTCCCACACTGACCGCTTCGCGGTACAGTTTGGGCTTCACTACCTCACGATAGTGCTTTCCTGGTTACTTCCATTACTGGTTTTTGACCCACCATCTAGATATGAAACAACACGGACATCTCACGTTTTTGAGGTTCCCTCAAAAACCGTGTCCTCAAGTTATCCCATACCCCCGACGCTCTGATTGCAAGGGGCTGTCTTTTGAGGTTTCCTCAAAAGTTTATACGCCCCGCCCAGGCAGTTTCCGTTCCCGCCGACCCAGCGGTACAATGCGCTCGTTTTTTAATCCAGAAAATTTACTTTTCTCGTTTACGGGGTTGGTTTGGCAGTCTGGTAGCTGTTCAGGGAGACTTACCCGTCATCACCGCAGAGTCACGGCACTGTTTTTTTTACTACGGGCTTTCCCCGTTTTGAAATCATTATACAACGCTTGAAACCTTTGCTATATGAAAATTGTGCGTCAAAAATGTCAAGCTATGACCGATAAACATTACCCCGACTTTCATGAGGGGCTGTGGGCGTAATCGCATTGCGCCCGATAGCAACGCCCCGTCCCACATCAACCGCCCCTAGCGATATGATCTGGGGCTTCCCGTCGGGAAAGCTAAAAATCATATCTTACTCCAGAATGATACCGAGATGAGTAGTGCGGATTATCATGCTTGCTCTCAAGTTTATTTACATTCAGTTTGTTCTTTCTCCGATCATTAAACAGTCGATCGACTTTACCCGAATCATCCATCCGAGTGCATTCAGAATAATTCTAATGCACTTATTTTCTAGCTTAAATTGCTCCCTAACAACAGCATCGCTCCTAATACCAAATCCTGTTTAGATACGATACTTAAAAGCAAGGTCAAGGCAGAGGGCAGAAGGCAGGAGGCAGAAGCTTTTGAGCTCAATTAATACTCTCAGTCGAAAAGTATACTTTGGTAATCGGATTTGGTATAAGATTGCTTCGGTAAAGACACCACCAACATTTTTGATGGAAAAACTGCGATCGATAAAAAGAGAAAGTAGGCGAGCAATCGAGGCAATAATTGAAGCAATACCTACAGTAGTAAAAGCAATAGGAGATTGTAGCCACAAGCAAGCAATTCCCAATCCTAAGAAATTTGTCGGGCGAGCGTTTATTTCTTCTCTTTTATGTGACCTAAACTCTGCTTTTTTTGAGATTATAGATACAGATAGGAACTACTACTAGATCGATTAGCACATGAAAAACAGTGAATGGATTGGGATGCAAAAATATGAAGCGGTACACTCCCAATACTCCACCGATACTAGGTACGATCGACCCCATCCAGAAAGCTAAACGATTATGGCGCAATAGGAAAAGACCGATGAAAAAATAAATAATTCCGAATGCAGCAGCACCAATAACATGATGTTCGAGGGGATATACCTTAAGCTGTAACACATGGGTCACACTCGAAACGAGCATCAACATACCAGCTAGTCTTGTGAGTTGGTTCATAGCTAAAATTTCAACTTTTGCACCACTTGACGATGAAATTTAAAATCATAGCATGAGCGATCGCACATTAACCTATTAGGTACATGGCAGCACAGAGGTAACGTAGAACTGTATTTCAAACATTGATATAAAAAGTGCGGAATGCACCGCCACGTTCCGCCTGGAGTCAAACTCCAGGCGGGTCGGCGGTTTAATTATCGTGTTAATAAGTTGACTTAGATTAGTTATTAGTTATTAGTTGTTTATTTTCATGAGGAAAATAACTGACAGCATCGTCCAAGTGTTTAATTAAAGTACTGGTTGGTAAGGCGGTAGTAAGATGATTCCAAGGTAGTATTCGATCGGTTTTCCAATTATCGTGAACATAAAAATCTAAAGGAGGAATTTGTCCTTTTAGTTGTTTGAAGGCTCGTTTATAACTACCAACAGAATCTCCATATTCTCTAGTCAATTCTAATAACTTTGCCAAGCGTCGATCGCCCCTAGATATCAAAGCTTGAATCACTGACCAATTATAACTTTCAGGACGGAAATCTATGCCTTGCGATCGCAGTTTTTTAGCTAAATATTTGAGTTTTTTATTGGCTTCAGCATTGACACCAAACCATTGGAAAGGAGTATGAGATTTAGGCACAAAAGTACTGCAACCCAAAGTTATACGCAAACCACTAGCAGCTTTTTTAATTGCCTGCATCATGTCGATAGTTTGTTCTATATCTTCGGCTTCTTCTCCAGGAATGCCTACCATCCCGTAGAATTTTATCGCTTTTAGTCCTCCTGCCTTAGCATTAATCGCTGCTTGAATAATTTCTTCATTACTCAGTTTTTTATTAATAATTTGTCGTAGTCTTGGTGAGCCACTTTCGATCGCAATAGTAATCGAACGAGTATCTCTGTTTGCTAAAGTTCGGGCTAGTTTTTCGGTAACGGTGTTAGTCCGCACGGAAGCGATACTAAGACGAACATCGTCATATTTGGGTTGAGTAAGATAGTCTAATAAAGTTTCAAATTCTGGATGTTGAGTAACTGATGCACCTAATAAGCCTAAACGGTTAGTAACGGTTAATCCTCTTTCGATAGCGGGAATAAGAGAACCTTCAACAGAAGCAGTGCGAAAAGGTAAAGTAAGATAGCTAGCCAAACAAAAACGGCACATTTCCGGACAACTGCGTACTACCTCTACCATATAGATATTCTCCCAAGCAGCTTTGGCAGTAACTACTGTGGAAGCAGAAAGAGTATTACCTCGATAGATTTGTTTTTGCACCTGAGATGGTATATCTGTATCGATAGGCTCGATCGAGGCGATCGCGCCATCACAACTGTGATAAGTTACCTTATATAAACTAGGAATATAAATACCTGGAACTCGAGCAAGATGGTGTAATTTAGTTTGGCGGTTACTTGTTCTTACTTGCTGATAAGCATCGATAAAACTATCTAGTAAGTTTTCTCCATCCCCCAATAAAATAACGTCAAAAAATTCAGCCAAAGGTTCGGGATTAGCTGTTAACACTGAACCCCCACCAAAAATGAGAGGATGATGATCTTGACGATCTTGGGAATAAAGAGGAATATCTAAAGACTCTAATAAATTAAAAATATTAATATAATCGAGTTCCCAAGAGACAGAAAAACCTACAAGTTCGGGAGATAAGGGTAAAGATTCCGCAATATCGGTAAATAGACGACTGACATCTACATCAGAACGCATCGCTAGAGTTGCCCAAACAATTTGATAACCCAAGCTAGTAATACCGACACTATATTCATTGGGAAAAGCAAAAATAGTAGGTATAGCATCAGAATCTACAGACGCAGGAGTAAACAGAAGACGTTCTTGAGCAAATACAGTCACAGATATTTATTATTTATCGATTGAGGTTAGTTATTTAAGCTTTAAATAAAACGGAACAGTTTAGTTTAGAAACCGATAACTGATTGAATGTCCCGTCTTAAGTTGGTAGCCATTATTTAATGTTAGCGCGACGACTTTTCTCTCTACATACGTCTTTTCTCTCTACATACGTCAGCGACAACACTACTAGTTTTGGTGAATATGATGGAAATTTTTGCCAAAGAATACGTGTTAACACGTAAAAAGTTATAAAGTTATAGTTTTTTTAAGTAAATTAACGTAGAATAGGTTTAGTATATTTACGGACATAGATTAGGTTGACATATTTCCTAGAGAAAACAAAGGGGCAAGCTTAATTATCCAAGCTTCTCAATGTTTAAATGAACTGTGAAACCTAATAATCCCTAAGTTTTGGACTTAATTAGGGTATTGGTAGTTGCCAATATCCTAGTTTTTTTGCGTAAACGAGCGAGTAAAAAGTTACAATACGTCAGTTCTTTACTTATTAACTGATGAAATTGCTAGTCCTGAGCAACGGTCATGGAGAAGATATTATTGCCGTTCGTATCCTGGAGCAATTAATAGTCGATCGCGACGATCTAAAAATATCTGCTTTACCGATAGTCGGTCGGGGAGTTGCCTATCAGCAAAAAAATATTCCTCTCATTGGCGAAGTAAAGCAAATGCCTTCTGGTGGTTTTATTTATATGGATAGCAACCAGCTATGGCGAGATGTACGGGGTGGTTTAGTTCAACTGACAATTAAGCAATTACAAGTTGTTCGGCAATGGGGTAAAGATGGCGGTTTTATCCTAGCGGTAGGAGATGTTGTTCCTTTGTTGTTTGCTTGGCTTAGTGGTGCTAATTATGCCTTTGTGGGTACGGCTAGATCCGAATATTATTTACGCGATCGAGATGGCTGGTTGAAGCAAACTTCTTGGTTGGAACGTCAGTCTGGTTCTGTTTATCATCCTTTAGACCGTTGGTTGATGAGTCGTCCTCGCTGTCACGTGGTTTTCCCTAGAGATAAACTTACAACGGAGGTTTTACAACAGTATTCAATTAAAGCCTTTAACTTGGGCAACCCAATGATGGACGGGATGTGCCAAACTAACATAACTATACCAGAAAAAAACACTTTATCTATCTTGCTTCTTCCTGGTTCGCGAATACCTGAAGCAGAACAGAATTGGCAACAGATAATTGAAGCAACTAAAGGAGTTATTGCTAATTTTACCAACCGTCCTCTCTTATTTTTAGCTGCGATCGCGCCTGGTTTAAAACTCGATCCTTTTGTACGATATTTACTCACTCGATCGTGGCAACAGAGAATTGAAGTAACTAACTATATACAAGACGATCGAGCTGTTAGTTTTACAAAACAAAATGCTACCCTACTGCTGACACAAAATGCTTATCAAGAATGTTTAAGTAGAGCAGATATCGCGATCGCTATGGCAGGAACAGCTACAGAACAATTTGTAGGGTTAGGCAAACCTGTAATTACCATGCCAGGAAAAGGCCCCCAATTTACTTATGCTTTTGCCGAAGCTCAAACTCGTTTGTTAGGCTATTCGGTTATTTTAGTTGAAAACCCAGAGCAAGTAGGCAATCAAATTAAAGCTATACTAAATAATCCCGAACAAATGCAGCGTATTGCTGTGAATGGTCAGCAGCGCATGGGCAATAGTGGTGCTGCTTCACGTATCGCTCAAAATTTAGCAGAAATACTGTCTAAAATTAGTAAAAACTAGCAATAAACTTCTTGCATAAATAAATTTTACAGTGAAAATGATTATCCTAAATTCTATATATAGCAATCGAATTAAAGGTTAGGACGTGAAATTGACTATCTTTTGATTAAACCGCAGAGGGCGCAGAGAGCGCAGAGAGAGCAGAGAGAGTATCGGTTGTGTTTTGTCACTAATTGATGAAGTAGAAAGAGTTTAATCATTTGTCCTGAATTATGCTTCGATTGCTATATTGTTGATAATTTCTTCATTGATAGCTGATAACTGATAACTGTAAACATGAAATGGCTATATAAAAAAGCAACAGCTTTACTAGTGGCATACTATGCTCATATGCTCGAATATCGAGCAGAAATATTTTTATGGGCATTATCAGGTTCTTTACCCATTATTCTCATGGGTGTATGGATAAAGGCATCTCAAAATAGTGACTTTGGCTTAAATTCTGCTGATTTTGCCCGCTATTTTTTTAGTGTATTTTTAGTTAGACAATTTACGAGTATTTGGGTAATTTGGGAATTTGAAAGAGAAGTTGTCGAAGGAAAACTATCTTTTCGACTTTTGCAACCTCTAGATCCTGTTTGGCATCATGTCGCCCAACATTTAGCCGAAAAAATGACTCGTATACCCCTAGTAATTTTATTTAGCGGTTTATTTTTTCTACTTTATCCTGATGCTATTTGGCTACCAAGTTGGCAAGATATTTTGCTGTCTATCGGGGCAGTTGTCATGGCATTTATTTTGCGGTTTTTGATTCAATATACTTTTGCCATGCTTGCTTTTTGGACAGAAAGGGCTAGTGCAATTCAACAATTTTGGTACTTATTTTATCTCTTTTTTTCAGGGATGATTGCTCCCTTAGAAGTTTTCCCAACTAATATGAGAGCAATTCTTGAATGGACTCCTTTTCCCTATCTAATTCATTTACCTGCTGTCCTTTTAATTGGACTTCCTACTAATTTTGTTCGTAGTAGTTTTATTATTTTAGGCTGGTCAATTCTCTTTTTTATTTTGAACCGTTTACTATGGAGAAAAGGTTTGAAACATTATTCAGGGATGGGAGCTTAATTAGTTATCAGTCAACAGTTATCAGTTATCAGTTATTAGGCAATGAATATAGAGAAATCAAGACTTAATAATATTATTGACTATATTATTGAATGTGCATATACAGTAATTCAAGTTTTGGATTGTGGTTTTGAAGATAAAGTTTATGAAAGAGCCTTAATTTATGAGTTAAGCAAAAAAGGATTAAATGTTGAACCCCAGTATCCAATCAATGTTTATTACGAAGGGATTATTGTTGGAGATTTTTATGCTGATATTTTGGTGGCAGAAAAAATTATAGTTGAAGTTGTAGCTGTTGATGAATTGACGGAAAAACATAAGAAGAAATGTTTAAACCATCTCAAAGCGAGTGAGTTAGAAGAGTGTTTGTTGGTTAATTTTGGTGTTCCTGAGTTGGAAATATATAAATGTTAAGTGGCTCTTCTAGAGTAGTTATGACAAAATAATAAAAAATAACCCTTGAAACTCTTGTATTGTATGGTTTACAAGATTATAAAAATGCACTTTTAATAAAAATCAAGTTTTTTAGGGTTAGAAGAACTGACCTAGATAAGAGTTTGAGGCATTATTAGCTAATAAGTTATCAGAGCTAGTCTAGAAGAGCCCTGTCTTTCTCAACTAATTAATTAGGACTTTGGCAAGAAATCTACTATGTCAGCTTTTGTCAGCCTTTGTTAGCTAAACTCAGCCTAAGTTTGAGCGTAATCTCTCAAGTCCAGTTGTGAAACTAAATATAGTTCACCTCTAGCAAGCACAAAAGGCTTAAAGCTATGCCAATTAACTGGATTTGGTTTGTTGTTTCTCCTCTGTTAAAAATCTTACTTACCAAGTTTTGGCAATGGGTAATAAATAATCAAAAAGTAAATACGATCGCGCTTTCTTTAAAGATTAAAATATTAATTATTTATCTAATTTGGTTACAACAAACTACCTCTAAGGAAGAACTAAGAGAGAAATATCAAAATAATATCGATCGCGATTCTTAAATAATTTTTAGTGACAAAAAAACTACTTGACAAAACTTTGCTTAAGCTCGATCGCCTTTTTCTAATCAAGAGAACTTCTTTGTATTCTTCATCAAGCAACATCAAGCAATTTTAATTATTATTAAGGGATTTTTTTTGATTCGCAACTCCGAGCTCACCGAAAGTACACACTTCTTAATAAAGCTCCTCAGGAAGCCCGAAACGTTCTAATCTAAAAGCTGAACTATAACTAAAAAGCATACTTAAAATCCAATGAGTGTAACGGCAAGTGGTGGCAGTTCATTAGCCCGTCCTCAACTTTATCAAACAGTTGCGGTTTCAACGATTCTGCAAGCAGAACAGCAAGACCGTTTTCCCGAAAGAGGGGAACTTAATGAATTAACGGCTTATTATAAATCCGGTGCAAAACGACTAGAGATAGCTCAAACTTTAACTAACAACTCTGACTTAATCGTTTCTCGCGCTGCTAATCGTATTTTTACAGGTGGCTCTCCCTTGTCTTACCTGGAAAAACCTCCCGAAGATAAGCCAGCAATGGCACTGGCAGGAGCGCAAACTCCAGCGCAACAAGCTGTGATGGGCACAACTACCTATATAGAAAGTAAATCGGGTACGAGTGGTGGTGGTCTATTTGGTGGGTTGAGAACGCTACTGTTTAGTAGTTCTGGGCCAATTCCTCCAGGTTTCCGACCTATTAACGTAACTAGATATGGCCCTAGCAATATGCAGAAGTCGCTGCGGGACTTATCTTGGTTCTTGCGTTACATAACTTACTCAATTGTGGCAGGAGACCCCAATATTCTGGTAGTTAATGTTAGAGGATTGAGAGAAGTAATTGAAAACGCTTGTTCTGCCGATGCTACAGTTGTAGCATTGCAAGAAATGCGTGCAGCAGCAAGCGATTACTTTGCTAGGGATGCAGAAGGAAAAGAAATTGTTACTGAGTACTTTAATGTAGCAATAACAGAATTTAAAGCACCTACTCCTTCTGATAAATTGCGTCAACGTCCTTCTACCGATCAGCAAGGATTACAATTACCCCAAAGCTACTTTAATGCAGCAGAAAGACGGCAGAAATTCGTCATGAAGCCCGGGCTGTCAACCCTGGAAAAACAATCAGTCGTTAAAGCAGCTTATCGGCAAATTTTTGAAAGAGATATTACTCGCGCCTACAGTCAGTCTATTTCTTATCTGGAATCTCAGGTGAAAAATGGCGACATTTCGATGAAAGAATTTGTTCGTCGCCTGTGTAAATCTCCTCTATACCGCAAGCAATTCTTTGAGCCTTTTATCAATAGTCGGGCATTAGAATTAGCTTTCCGCCATATTTTAGGTCGAGGGCCTTCTTCTCGTGAAGAAGTACAAAATTACTTCTCAATTGTTTCTGAAGGCGGTCTTTCCGCTTTAGTCGATGCTTTAGTCGATTCTCAAGAATATTCAGACTACTTCGGCGAAGAAACAGTACCCTACATTCGTGGTTTGGGTCAAGAAGCCCAAGAGTGCCGTAACTGGGGAATGCAGCAAGAACTGTTTAACTACAGCGCGCCTTTCCGCAAAGTTCCTCAATTTGTAACTACTTTTGCCAAATACGATCGACCTTTGCCAGATCAACACGTCTATGGTTCTGGTAATGACCCCTTAGAGATTCAATTTGGGGCAATTTTCCCTAAAGAAACTCGCAATCCTAACGCAAGTCCCTCTCCTTTCAATAAGGATACTAAAAGACTGCTAATTCATCGTGGTCCTGCGACTAACAACCAGAATAGTAATCCTTCAGCAAGAGGAGAATTTCCTGGTTCTCTAGGTGCCAAAGTATTCCGCTTAAACAACGAATTACCTGGTAGTAGCAATGGAACTGGAGTTAAGTTTTCGGAAACTTCTACTCAAGCAGTAGTTCGTGCTTGCTATCGCCAAGTATTTGGAAGAGATGTGTATGACGGTCAGCGTTTAACCGCAGCAGAAACTAAATTAGAAAACGGTGAAATCACAATACGGGAATTTATTCGGATTTTGGCCAAATCTGATGTCTTCCGTAATATGTACTGGTCATCTATGTACGTAGTTAAAGCGGTTGAATATATTCATCGTCGTCTTTTAGGTCGTCCTACCTACGGTCGCCAAGAGATGAACAAATACTTTGATATTTGTGCCAAAAAAGGCTTTTATGCTTTAATAGACGCTTTTATTGATAGCGTAGAATACTCCGAAGCCTTTGGCGAAGATACTGTTCCCTATGAGCGTTATCTAACTCCAGGAGGTCTACAACTCAGGAAAGCCCGTCCTGGTGCTATTGGCGAAGGTATTGGAGCTAAAGTTGAGAAGAAAGATACACCTCGCTTTGTAGAATTAGGTCAGGTTAGCAGTGAGCGTGCAGGAGCAGAATTAGAACAAAGAATTAAACAGGGCGTAACAGTCCAAAGACAGCAAACCAAAACATTCAAACTGACCAATACTTCTGATAAAGTTGCTCTCAAAAACGCGATCGCAGCTGCCTATCGTCAGATTTTTGAACGAGACCTCGATCCTTATGTAGTTCAGACCCAATTTACCGCTTTAGAAAGTAAGTTAGGTAACGAAGAAATTACCGTTAAGGAATTTATCGAAGCTTTAGGTTGCTCGGAACTTTATATCAAAGAGTTTTATACCCCCTATCCCAATACTAAGGTGATTGAATTGGGTACAAAACATTTCTTGGGACGTGCACCTCTCAATCAAAGAGAAATTCAAAAATACAATCGCATTCTGGCAATTCAGGGTATCCGTGGCTTTATCGGCGCAATGGTTGACAGTATGGAATATCTCCAAGTTTTTGGCGAAGATACTGTTCCTTATCGTCGCTTCCCCACCCTACCTGCTGCTAATTTCCCCAATACGGAAAGACTATACAATAAACTCACTAAGCAAGATAGTGAAATTGTCGTACCTAGCTTTGAACCAGCTAAGTTAAATGTTTAACTAGGGCAGACAAACAGGGAAAAATTAGGGTAAAATCCCTGTCTATTTTGTACGAGATTAAGTAGACTTGAGTTTCTTCGTCAAAAGAAAGTTTGTTCTTTTTGGCTATCCTCTCGTCTACTTGTTTTCTGATGCTGTTACTTAGGTTAACTTTTTTTGCAAGTAATCAACTTGTTTCTCAGATAAATGTTACATTCTATTAAGAAAAAACAGCGTAAGTGAACTTAATGTCGCAAAATGATTGGGTCAGGTTGCTGTATTATCCAATTTTCTGTGTTAGATAGATGGGTTTGTCCAACTAAACAACACATTGACGAAAATAAAATCAACAACTCGCGGTTTTAATCTAAATATTGATTTGATGTAAAGGTTTGTTAAATCAGCGACCACCTTTAACCTCTTGGTTTAACTAACTGTAATACTATTTTTTAGCTAAACGGTGAAAATCAAGGGTCAAAAAAGAGTAATCTACTCTATAGAGTTTGCCAGCAAAAACTCTAGTGAATTCTAATCTAGCCTTAAGCTAGAAAGTATCCACACAATGTAGCCCGTGATGTTTTTAATTTAAGCCTTGATTGCTTTGGCAATAAAGGATTAGGTTGTAAAGCAAGGGTAGCTGGAAACCTTACTTGAATAATTTAAGATTAAAAATCAAGAAAAGGTAACTCACGCAAATCTGGTTTCATTTTTTTTGGGAGGAATCCATCCATGAGTATCGTCACGAAATCGATCGTGAATGCTGATGCCGAAGCTCGTTATTTGAGTCCTGGCGAATTGCAAAGAATCAAAGCCTTTGTTACTTCTGGCGAAAGCCGTTTGCGCATTGCTCAAACTTTAACAGAATCCCGCGAGCGCATTGTCAAACAAGCAGGCGATCAACTCTTCCAAAAGCGTCCTGATGTTGTTTCTCCCGGCGGTAATGCATACGGTGAAGAAATGACTGCTACTTGCCTACGCGATATGGACTACTATCTACGCTTAATCACCTATGGTGTTGTTGCGGGGGATGTAACTCCTATCGAAGAAATCGGTTTAGTAGGAGTACGCGAAATGTACAAATCTTTGGGAACTGACATTGGTGCAGTTGCTCAAAGTGTAAAAGAAATGAAGGATGTTGCTACTTCCATGATGTCTGCTGAAGATACATCGGAAGCTGCTTCTTACTTCGACTATGTCATCGGAGCAATGCAATAGAACAGCTAAACTGTTCTCTACGGCAATCTAAAGCTTCTAAAAAAAAAGACTAGACTGACTTGTCGGTGTTAAGGCATTTAAGACTAGGTAAGATAAGGAAACGAAACTATGCAAGACGCAATTACCTCTGTTATTAATTCTGCTGATGTCCAAGGTAAGTACCTAGATGGTGCTGCCATGGGCAAGCTCAAAAACTATTTTCAAACTGGTGAACTAAGAGTTCGCGCAGCTAGTGTGATTAGTGCTAATGCAGCAAGTATTGTTAAGGAAGCTGTAGCTAAATCCTTACTCTACTCTGATGTAACTCGTCCTGGTGGTAATATGTACACCACTCGTCGTTATGCTGCTTGTATCCGCGACCTTGACTATTATCTCCGCTATGCTACTTATGCTATGTTAGCTGGAGATCCTTCTATTTTAGACGAGCGCGTACTCAACGGTTTGAAAGAAACCTATAATTCTTTAGGTGTTCCTGTTTCTTCTACTGTTCAAGCTATTCAAGCTATGAAAGAAGTTACTGCTAGCTTGACTGGTGCTGATGCTGGTAAAGAAATGGGTGTTTACTTCGACTACATTTGTTCTGGCTTGAGCTAACTTTAAGTTATAAGTTAAATCGAGTTTGTAATAGATGACAAACGTATAGGTGCGGGAAGTCTAGAGTGAGTGCTAGTTCCTTTAAGGCTTGATCTTACGAGCGCGAAGTAAAAGATGAGTTTTGACGATCTAGTATTGACTCCCGACTCCCGACCTTTGTTATCTTGGCAGTTACCTAACGCTTCATGATGGTAGAAAAAAGTAAATTTTAAAAAAACTTTGCTAAAAACTAGAGTTTAAATAGCTCTCAATCGAACCAAAATTTTTTTTATAACTAAGTTAGGAGAAATCAACTTATGAGAATGTTCAAAGTTACCGCTTGCGTACCCAGTCAAACCAGAATTCGTACTCAAAGAGAATTACAGAACACTTATTTTACTAAACTTGTTCCTTATGACAACTGGTTTCGGGAACAACAAAGAATTATGAAAATGGGTGGCAAAATTGTCAAAGTGGAATTGGCTACTGGTAAGCAAGGTACAAACACTGGACTACTGTAAAATTAGAGAAAAGTTGGTAAGTTTGCTTGTTAGGGGGTCGGAAACGACCTCTTTTTGTATCAATAAAGGTTAAATTAGAATTATCTCTAATGTTGTTCTTATCAATTTATCAATAAAAATTAACCCAACTACTTTTATTTATAGCTAGAATAAAAGCAGATAAAAGATATCTCTTATCTCAGCTAAGGAATGAGGGTTTAATAAAATCCAAAATTTAAATGCTAATGCTAATAAAACCCTACCTAATCTGTAAGTTATTGAGTTCTCATTCCTAAGTATTCAGACTGTGAGAGGAGTGACGAAAGTCCGAACAAGTTATTAAGACCCACGAATAAAGAGAGATAACTTATCTATTTACATCTACACACAAAATTCAAACCCAAACAAATCACTATTTGCTTGTAGAGAAAATATAGTAGCAAGCAGGAGGGAGGGGAAAAGATGTCTTTTCGTAAAAATAATTTATTTGTTGCTGGTTCTTTGGCTTTAGGAATACTAATACCTACTGCTTTTTTGTCTGCTAATGCTGTTGATATCGGCTATGGACGTACTACTTTTGTAAGAGCACCTCGTTTAATTCGTACTGCTGCTAGTAGAGGTACTGCTAATAGTCCTTCTACTTATCATTTTACTATCGAAGTACCTGAAGATGCAGGCGAAGCTCTTAAAGCAGTTACTATCTCGCCGAAGGAAAATGCGGACAAGATCGACTTTAAAGTAAGTAAAAGTAAAGCTTTTATGGGAGATAGTTTTGCTGGTGGAACAAATCTTCCTCTTGCCAATATTGGTGGCAGTCAAATTAATGGCTCCAATGAAGTAACTGTCGTATTTGACGAACCAGTTCAGCCAGGAAATACCGTGACAGTTTCCCTTAAAACCAGCAGAAATCCTCGTGGTGGAGTTTATCTATTTGGGGTTACCGCTTTCCCTGAAGGAGAAAATAGCCCTGGTTTATATTTAGGTTCTGGTCGATTGCACTTCCTTCGCAATTAACTAGCTAAATAGCGTTGTAAAAAACTTTCTAGGGGTTCCATTTTAAGGTTAAAAGTTGATTCGAGTCGAGCAATTTCTTCTGGAGTACAGAAAAACTCGTTGGCCAGTAGAGTACGCAAAGTACCTAGAGATTTTTGCAATTGAGGATTGAATAATCCCAGGGTCGATCGCACGCCGTCAAATACCATTAAAGGAGGATTAATAATAATTGGTTCTCGTTTAAATAGACGGGAAAATATGCGGGGAATGTCTTCTCGCTTGAGAATATTCGGTCCTCCCACAGCAAAGACTTGGTTTTTAGCTGCCTCAGTACTGACTGAAGCGATCGCCATTGTAGCCAGGTCATCTGTACTAACTATCGAGGAACGATTTTGAGCATCACCAATAAGTAAATAGAGACCAGTATCGCGGAATCTTTCAGCTAAAGGTATTAGATTGTTGGCAAAGCCAGAAGGACGCAGAATAGTATAGTTTAAGCCACTTTTAATTAGATATTTTTCTACTTCGCGTTTGGCTTTAAAAGTAGGAGAATCTTGATAGGCGCGATCGACTCCTAAGACAGAAATAAAGACAAAATGCTCGACTCGATCTTCTTTGGCGCGATCGATCAGTTCGATATTAGCTCGATAGTCTAAGGCTTGAGCATCACTGCCCGAACCATGACTGCTGATAATATATTTTACCCCTTGGCAAGCTTTGATGATATCTCGTTCTTCGCGCAAATCGCCAATAAAAATCTCTGCGCCTCTATCTTCTAAATTGTCATAATTAGAAGTCAGACGAACAAAAGCCCTCACAGGCATATCTTGCTTTCTTAGTTGTTCTACAATTCTGCGTCCTAAAGAACCTGTTGCACCAGTAACTAAAAACATCAATTAATTCCTAAGCCTTTGTAAATTTATTATAGAGGGGAATTTTTTTTGAGGACAGGAATCAAGTTTCTCTGTACGGGAACAAAATAGACTATAGACTTGCAAAGCACTAGAGAAAATGGGCAATTAAAAAATATCACTTAAGTCTAAAATAAATCCAAGTAAAACATCTTCTCCCGATAAAGTATTAGGATTATTTAAGGATTTTTGGGCAGGATAAGGAGGATGGGGAAGATGGGGAAGATAGCCCGCCTCCCTTATCTCCCTTATCTTCCCTATCTCCACTAAACGAGAAGTATTGCCGTCCCTCCGACAAGTCGGGGGACTTCTCTCACATTAAGTTAAAGCTTTTGCTCAATTAGCCCTTTTATGAACGAATTTTAGTGTTAAAAATAAACTGGGAATATAAAACTTCTTAGTCATGATCGATCTCTATACTTTTACAACTCCTAATGGTCGCAAAATTTCCATTATGCTGGAAGAAGTGGAACTTGATTACAGTGTCCACAAAGTAGATATTACTAAGGGCGAACAATTTACCCCAGAATACATTGCCATTAATCCTAATAGTAAAATTCCTGCCATTATCGATCGCGATAAAGATATAACAGTGTTTGAGTCTGGTGCTATTCTTATCTATTTGGCAAAAAAAACAGGAAAACTGTTACCCACCGAAGAAAAAGCATATTTTCAGGTGATAGAGTGGCTCATGTTTCAGATGGCAAATGTAGGCCCTATGTTTGGTCAATACAATCACTTTAATCGTTATGCACCCGAAAAATTTCCCTATGCGATCGAGCGTTATCGTAAAGAAACTTTGAGATTATATGGTGTATTAGACAAGCAACTGGCTCAAGGAGAATATATATGCGGTGACTATTCCATTGCCGATATTGCTACTTTTCCTTGGGTAGCTGCCTATGAGTTTATGGAACTAACTTTAGACGAACATCCCCATCTCAAACAATGGGTAGAAACCATGAGCAAACGCCCTGCTGTTGAGAAAGGGATGCAAGTACCAGCATAATGAGTAGACCTGTCTCAATACTTCTCGTTTAAGGATTTTTGGTCAGGATGAGGAGGATGGGGAAGTTGGGGAAGATGGGGAAGATAGCCCGCTTCCCTTATCTCCCTTATCTTCCCTATCTCCACTAAACGAGAAGTATTGGGAGAGAAGGGGTAATACCATATCGATTTAAGTTGGCTACAAATGATTAGACGGAGACGCGGAGATTGATAGTAGTATCGGTTCTCAAACTAATTTACGCCACTCTCGATCGTAGCAATCTAAAAATCACGTGCCTAGTAGCCCAAACTAATTTGTCCGGGTGCAAAACAAATTTCTGTAGTTGCACCAGGCGATCGCAAACGTACTTTTAATTCACCTTTGGTGGTTACACCGCTTACTATACCCGGACATCCTTCGATAGTTATTTGTTGTCCCAGGTTAGAGAGTAAGTGAAGATAATCATCTCTCAGTTGTTCTATGCCTACAGCTAAATAATGTTGATAACTAGATAACACGCCGTAGATAGTAATCGCGGTTAACTGTTCTAAACAGGTGATTTGTGGTTCTGTTTGGGTTTGGGTTTGATAATAAGAATGCAAATTAATACCTAGATCGGGAACGGTATTCGCCCAATTGATACCGACACCAACCACCGCATGAGTTAAATATTGTTGCTGAGTGCGGGTTTCTATTTTAATTCCCCCTAGTTTTTTCCCTAAGAGAATTAGATCGTTAGACCATTTGAGTAAAACTGGCACATGATATTGTCTTAGTACAGTTGCTATGCCCCAAGCAGTAGCCATAATTAAATGAGGGTAGCAGTCACTACTGAGATTGGTTTCCATCCCGACAGAAAGATATAATCCCCCCAGGGAAGACTGCCATGTTTTACCCCATTGACCCCTTCCTGCTGTTTGTTGTAGCGCGCTCGCAGCTAAAGGTAATGGTTGTTTTTGCTCGATTAATGACCATAAGTACTGATTGGTAGAAGGAATTATGGGCAATATATGTAAGGGAGTCAGAGATAACTGCGAGCGATCGATTAATTGCCTCAAAGCTTGTTCATATTTAGCTCGCTCAAACTCATTATTATTTTTAATTGGCACTTTATTTAACACTATTTATACTGGGGAATAAAACTGACCAGATTTACCCCTAACGCTGAAAAGATAGATGTCCGAGCGTCAAGAACATGACTCCCAAGATCGTCTTCCAAACTCTACAGAAACAGATAATAACTTATTTGTGGTCGGTATTGGTGCGTCGGCTGGAGGACTGAGTGCTTTAGAAGAATTATTTGATCATTTACCTGCCGATAGCGGAGCTGCTTTTGTGGTAGTTCAGCACCTTTCGCCAGATTTCAAGAGCTTGATGAAAGAATTACTCCAGCGACATACGGACATGGAGGTTTATCAAGTCAACGAAGGCATGGAGTTGCAGTCTAATTCGGTGTATTTAATTCCTCCAGGTAAAAATTTGACCTTAGAAGCCAATTTACTAAGACTAGAAGAACGCAAAAAAGACAAAAATGACAAACACGAACTCAATTTTACCATCGATCTTTTCTTTACTTCTCTAGCAAAAAACTACGGAGAAAAGGCAATTGGGATAATTTTATCTGGTTCGGGAAGCGATGGAACTCATGGTTTGAGAGCTATTAACGAAGCAGGGGGAATAGCTTTAGTTCAAGACCCCAAAACAGCAGATTTCGATGGAATGCCCCGTAGTGCGATCGCCACAGGAGTAGTCAATCAAATTCTTCCACCCTTAGAACTAGCTCAACTAGTCTATCATTGTGTTGTCTCAGCTCCAGATTTGTTAGAGGTAGAGTCTGGCGAAAACAGCTTACTCACCTACTCTAGCCTCAAAACAATTGCTAATTTTTTACTGGAAACAGAAAATATCGATTTTTCTCACTACAAAACCAGTACCATGTCAAGAAGGATTCATCGTCGCCGTTTGATTAATAATTTTGACAATGTTACTAGTTATATCGAGTTTCTACGTAACTCCAGCGAAGAAAGAAAAATTCTTTGTGCGGATTTATTAATTAACTTCACTCATTTTTTCCGAGATCCAGCAGCCTGGGAAAGTCTAGAAAATAATATCTTGCCAATTCTAATCGAACAGACTAAACCCAACGAAGAATTAAGATTTTGGGTAACGGCTTGTTCTACAGGAGAAGAAGCTTATTCTTTAGCTATTTTGGTGCGTGAAGCCTTAGAAGATTTAGATAAACCCCTGACCGTTAAAATTTTTGCTACCGATATCGATCGCACCGCCTTAGAAAAAGCCTCGACGGGAATTTATCCCCAATCTATTGTTAACCACATCACTCCCGAACGCCTGCAAAAATATTTTATCCCCAAAGATAATCACTATCAGGTAATTCGGAAATTACGAGAAATGCTAATTTTCTCGCCCCACGATCTATCTAAAGATATAGGTTTTAACCGTATCCACTTAATTAGCTGTCGTAATGTCCTAATTTATATGCAATCAGATTTGCCACAGCAGGTAATCCGTAATTTCCATTACTCTTTAGTGGCAAAGGGAATATTATTTCTCGGAGAAGCTGAATCTGTGGGGGTATTTGAATCTGAATTTAACCCCGTAGATAAAAAATGGAAAATTTACCAAAAGCGACGAGATATTAGATTACCCTTCCCCCTCAAAAACGTCCCCAGAACTAACGCTAACTCCTCATTCCGTTCTGTTAAGTCCCCACTTCCTTTAAAAACAAAGACTCAATCAATTCAAGAACATAGTCTCAAACGCATTTTAAAAGAAGATAACTCGGTTATTTTGCTGGTGAGTCAATATAATACTTTGCTTCATGTTTATGGAGACTCAAGCAAAATATTTAAACCTCTCCACGGGGAAATAGTGACCGAAGTCACCCAAATGGTAGTGTTGCCTTTAAAGCTACCTCTAAATACTGCCTTGCATAGAGCTAAAAAAGAACAGAAATCAATTATTTATACCGACATTAAGCTAGAGCAAGCAGGTAGTCAATGTCTTATTAGTCTCAAAGTTATTCCTCCCCAAGCCGGTCGTGAAAGTGGGTACTTTTATTTGGTCCAAATTCATCAACATGAAGCCTGTTTCTTCGAGCAAAAAGCAGTTGCCCTATCCCCAGACGCTTCTCAAGCAGAACAGTTTCAAGTTAACAATGAAGCTCAACGGCGTATTTTAGAGTTAGAGCATGAGTTACAGCATACCCGCGAAAATCTCCAGGCATTAATCGAAAAATTAGAAACTATTAACGAAGAACAACAAGTATCCAATGAAGAATTAACCGCTTTTAATGAAGAACTACAAAGCACCAACGAAGAACTGCATTCAGTCAATGAAGAACTGCACACAGTTAACGTTGAATATCAGTCTAAAATTCAAGAACTGACCCAACTTAATAACGATATTGATAATTTACTCAAAAGTACCGATATTGGCGTTATCTTTTTAGACGAACAATTAAAAATCCGTAAGTTTACCCCTGCTGCTACCGAAGTAATTTCTCTACGCTATACAGATTTAGATCGCCCGTTAAAAGAGCTTAGCCTGAAGATAGAATGTCCCCAGTTATTAGAATTACTAGAAGGCGTACTAGAAAATCCCCAATCTATTGAATTAGAAGTCAAGCAGAAAGAAGATGACTCTTATCTCTTAATGCGAATCCACCCTTATCAAACTGAAGACCAACAAAATGAGGGGATTGTTGTTAGTTTTGTCAAAATTAATGAGATAAAGGTAGTTCAACTGCAACTAGAAAATACTTTAACAGAACTAAAAAACAAAGAAACCGAAATAAATAACTTTTTCCAGCTATCTCTGGAAATGTTAAGTTTGTCTAGCTTTGATGGCTATTTTCGACGAATTAATCCCAGTTTTACCAGAATTTTAGGCTACAGTACCGAAGAATTGCTAGATCGACCATTTATCGATTTTGTCCATCCTGACGATGTAGAAGCTACCCTCCAAGAAGTTCAAGGGCTGATAGAAGGTCATGATACTATCGGATTTGAAAATCGCTATCGCTGTAAAGATGGTTCGTATCGTTGGTTTAAGTGGATGGCAACTTCCCATCAAGAACTGATTTATTCCACCGCCCACGATCTTACCGAGCAAAAACTGGCTCAAGAATTACAAAACCGTCAATTGGCAGCGATCGAAACTGCAAGTGATGGTATTGCCATTCTCAATGACGATAAGTTTATTTATCTCAATCAAGCTCACCTGGATATTTTTGGCTATAGCCAACCCGAAGAGTTAATCGGTCAATCTTGGCGAGTTCTCTACGAACCTGAAGAAATAGCTCGATTAGAACGAGAAGTATTTCCCATCTTAAGGGAACGGGGACGCTGGCAGGGAGAAACTAGAGCCAAACATCGCGACGGTCATACTTTTGATGAAGAATTAACTCTCACTTTTACGCCTAAAGGGGATTTAATTTGTGTTTGTCGGGATATTACCGAAATTAAACAAGCCCGACAGCAAATCCTGCAAACTAATGCCAAACTCGAACAGCGAGTTACCGAGCGTACCCATACCTTAGCCGATCTTAGCGTTCGCCTCAGACAACTACACCGTCTAGCTACTAATAATTACGAACGGCTCGAAGATTTATTTGACGACTACATCAAAACAGGATGTCAAATGTTTAATCTCGATACGGGTACGATCGTCAAAACTATTGACAATAATCGTACTGTTTTGGCAATACATTCTTCTTTAAATTTTGTTCAGGCATTTGACGCTGACTTTGAAGATACTTATTGTGCTGAAATTTTAGTCAATGGTGAGGTCTTCGGTACTTTAAACTTCGCCGATCCTATTTCCCGAGAACGAGAATTAGAGTCGCACGATCGAGAAATTATCGAACTCATGGCAAGGGATATCGGTCATGCTATTGCTACTTGGCAGAATCAAGCAGCCCTGCAAAAAAGCGAACAACGCTTCCGCAGCACTTTTGAACAGGCAGCAGTAGGGGTTGCCCATGTATCCCCAGAAGGTAGATTTATTAAAGTGAATCAACGTCTGTGCAATATCGTTGGTTATGAGAGCGATCGTTTGCTCGAGCTAACATTTCAAGAAATTACCCATCCCGACGATTTAAGCGCCGATTTAGAATACGTCAGACAAATGTTGGCAGGAGAAATTTCTACCTACTCGATGGAAAAACGCTACATTCATCGTAATGGTTCGATAGTGTGGATTAATCTGACAGCTTCCCTCGTTAAAAACAATTTAGGAGAACCAGAATATTTTATCTCTGTAATCGAAGATATCAGCGATCGCAAACAAACCGAAATCGCTCTCGAAGAAAGTAGAACCGAACTCAAACAAGCTAACCAAGCTAAAGATGCTTTTATCGCTCACATGAGTCATGAATTACGCACACCCTTAAACAGTGTTTTGGGTTTTAGTAGAATCTTACAAAAAGACCCTCAGATCTCTAAACAACAACTTCATTCCTTGGATATCATCCACCAATCCGGTCAACATCTACTAACTCTAATTAACGATATTCTCGACCTTTCAAAAATAACAGCCCAAAAACTGCAATTAGAACCGCGAAAATTTCATCTTATTCAATTTCTCAATGACATATCGACCATTTTCAGTCTCCGCGCTCGACAAAAAGGTTTAGAATTCTCTCTACAAATCTCACCTGCCGTGCCTGTATGTGTCTGTGCCGATGAAACTCGACTGAGACAGGTTTTATTAAATTTGTTGAGTAATGCCGTGAAATTTACCGAAACTGGCAGTGTTACTTTTAAGGTGAGCAATGTGGAAGATTTTGCTCTAGACAAAGGAGATGGGGTAGGTAGGGAAGACAAGGGGGATGGGGAAGTTAGGGAAGATGGGGGAGAAATTTCCCAATCCCCAGTCACCAAAATTCGCTTTCAAGTTGAAGATACGGGCATAGGCATTCCTGCCGATAAATTCGCCGATATTTTTGCTCCCTTTGGGCAGCTAAATGGTAATGCAGGAAACCAGGAAGGAACTGGTTTAGGATTGACTATTAGCTACAATATTGTTCAACTCATGGGTGGTCAAATCCAAGTAGAAAGCCAGGTATCCCAAGGGAGTAAGTTTTGGTTCGCTCTAGAATTGTTAGAAGTAGATGAAGTTCTTTTACCTCAATCATCCGAGTCTAGTTCTCAACCCCTTCAACGCTTGAGCATACCCCGTAAAATTCTAGTAGTCGATGATAATGATAACAATCGAGCCTTATTAAGGAATTATCTCGAACCCTTGGGCTTTATCGTAGCAGAAGCCAACAATGGCGAAGATGGTTTGGCAACCGCCAAAACCTTTCAACCCGATGCTATTTTAGTAGATTTAGTTATGCCCGTAATGGATGGCGCAGAAATGATTGCCAAGATCGAACAACAGCAAGATCTGCGGGATACAGTAATTGTTATGATCTCCGCTAACAGCCAGTTTATTAAAGAATCATCAGCAATTAATTATCATGGTTTTTTACCTAAACCAGTAGACTTAGAACAACTACTAGAATTGTTAGACTACCATTTGCAGCTAGATTGGCAACTAGATGAAACTACCACAGAACCAGAGCAATTATCCACTCTCATCCTCGCTCCTTCTCAAGAAGAGTTAATCAAATTATTAGACTTAGCCGATATCGGAGATATAAAAGCTCTCGAACAACAAATTAACTTTCTCGAAGCATCAAATTCTCAATATATTCCTTTTGCTCGAGAGGTTCGACGGCGTGCTGCTAATTTTCAACAGCATCAATTAGAAATTTTCATCAAGAGTTTTATTAATTAATTAAAAGATATCACCGAGTAAATTATCAATTGGTTGTTATTATTTTTTTAACTTACTTGTTTCAGTCTTTTTAATGAGATAGCAGTACGTATTTATATTAAGACGTGAATTAATTGATTCGCGAGCTGGCTAATGGCTAATGGCTAATTGCTACTTTCTCTTGAGATGTCCTAACTTTTGTTGATATTGCTATAGTCGGTTATTTTTATCAATCTGGCAAGTATTTTAACTTAAGCGTTTTAACTTATAACTAATAATAACTTTAAGTATTTTACCCGATTACTAAATAACGCAAACTTGGTTAAAAATGTATGTATATAATTTCAAAGGCATATTATTTTTAATATGATTGAATCCGTCAATTCTCTATCAAATAAAACAATTTTAATTGTTGATGATACTCCTAATAATTTACAGCTTTTATTTGAATATTTAACTAATGCTGGTTATAAAATTTTAGTAGCTCAGAGTGGTAAAAAAGCTATAAAAACTGCCTTGTCTGTTCATCCAGAGCTAATTCTTTTAGATGTGATGATGTCTGAAATTGATGGATTTGCAACTTGTAGTCAATTAAAAAATAATGCCAATACTAAAGATATTCCGATTATCTTTATGACTGCCTTAACAGAAACAGCAAATAAGCTACAAGGCTTTATGTTAGGTGCAGTAGATTATATAACAAAGCCAATAGAGCAAGAAGAATTATTGGCGCGAATTAAAACCCATCTTTCTCTTCAGAGTTTACGCAAACGTTTAGCCAGAGATGCTGCTCAACAAAAATTGTTATTTGAAATTAGCGATCGCATTCGTAAATCTTTAAACTTAAACTTAATCCTCCAAACTGCAACTAAAGAGATTAGTTCTTTATTAAATTGCGACCTTGTTTGGGTAGCTCGTTTGGGCGATAAAAGTATTTCGATTGAAGCAATTTCTACGGCTACTAATATCGACATTAAACTGCCAAAAACCCTACCCCAAGATTATCTTTGTTCCAATTTAGAAGAATATCAATTTTATCTCCACGGAAATACTAAGACTATTGACCTCAAAGAGATAGAAAATAGGGAAAAACAGCATTTACAGGAGGTCGAACAACAGAAAAATTGTTGCCTAAAATTTCCCCAACAGTTTATAGACTCTTTAAAATTAGAGTCTTTGGAAACTGAAATTCTTTCCCAGGCAACATCCTTATTCAATCCCCAAGCAAGATTAATCGTACCTATTTTAATTAACAAAAGTCAGTCCACAGATTCTCACACCACTAATAATACTTTATGGGGCTGGTTAATTGCCGACCAATGTAACTCTATTCGACAATGGCAAGCAGAAGAGATTGACTTACTTCAAAGGTTAACAACCCAGTTAGCTATTGGCATCAAACAAGGATTACTCTACAAACAGTTATCTCAGCTAGCTCTAGTAGATTCTTTAACTAATGTATTTAATCGTGGTTATTTTGACCGACAACTCAATCTAGAATGGCTTAGGCTTCAACGTATTGCTTCTCCCTTATCATTAATTATTTGCGATGTGGATTGTTTTAAAATTTACAACGATACCTACGGTCATCAACAGGGAGATAAATGTTTACAACAAGTAGCTAAAGCCATATCTACTGTAGTTAAACGATCTAGCGATGTTGTAGCCCGTTATGGAGGAGAAGAATTTGTGGTTATTCTACCCCATACTCCCCCATCTGGTGCTATTAAAGTTGCCGAAGACATTAGAGTTGCTGTCAAAAAATTAAATATTCCTCATCGTAATTCTTCAGTAGATTCTGTTGTAACTATCAGTGTCGGCGTAGCTAGTACAATTCCTAACTTAGAGGATAATTCCGGCTTACTGATGAAGGCTGCCGATCTAGCTCTGTATAAAGCAAAGGAACGTGGTCGAGACTGTATTTCTGTTTACCAATATCCCATTTCTCACTCCAAGAGTCGGCAAGATTTGGAAATCTATTGGATTAAACGCATTCGCCAAGCACTCAAAGAAAATTTATTTAGTCTCTATGCGCAACCTATTACATCTCTCCAGAGAGATGACCAAAAAAAACACTTTGAAATTTTATTACGTCTCACAGATAAAGGCGATCGAGTTATTAGCCCTCATCTCTTTTTAGATATAGCAGAACGTAATTGTCTCATGCCTGATATCGATGCTTGGGTTATTAATAATCTACTAAATAAACTTGCTGCTAGTGGTGACTACTCTTATTGGCAAAATTATCGTTTTTCTATTAATCTTTCTGGAGCGTCTCTTAATAGCGAATCTTTTCTAGAGTTTTTATCTCAAAAACTGAGCGATTACCATTTTCTTTCTAACTTATTATGTTTTGAAATTACCGAAAATATCGCTGTCTCTAATTTGGATAAAGTAGCCAAGTTTATTAACTCTCTGAAAAATCTCGGCTGTAGTTTTGCTCTGGATGACTTTGGCAAAGGAATGTCTTCTTTAACTTATTTAAATAATTTACCTGTAGATTATTTAAAAATTGATGGCTCTTTTATTAAAGAATTAAATAGTAATAAAGCTTCAAAAGTGATGGTAGAAGCAATTAATCACATAGCGGAAGGAATCGGTCTCAAAACCGTAGCTGAATTTGTGGAAAACCAGACTATTTTAGAGACTGTTAAGGATTTAAAAGTAGACTATGCTCAAGGGTTCCATTTAGGTCGCCCAGAAGCATTAATGGATGTTATTACACCATTAGTTACAAGTTAATAATATTAGTAACAATTGAGAGTGTTAAAACATTTTACAAAATTGCTTTTAATATTTGTAATTTTTTCTAAAAATCCCTTTCTGCCAACTCCATCCATCTCTCAGTCGCCCGATCGATTTCTTCATTTAAAGCTGCTAATTGTTCCGATAATTCTTGCACTTGAGTAAAACCACTGGGAGGATTGTGATAAAGAGTTTTTTCTAATTCCTCTTTTTGTACTTCCATCTCGGCAATTTTACCTTCTAACTGCTCGTATTCTCTTCTTTCGTAGTTAGATAAGCGACGAGATTTGTTAGTATGATTAGACTTAGTTTTGGTTGTTGTTTTATTTTTAACTACTGGCTCTTTCTGCTTAACTTCTTTTTCTTTATTTTCTTTATCTTCAGCCTTTTTGTAATCTAAATAAACTGAATAATTACCAGGATACTGACGAATATTACCATCAGGTTCGATCGCAAAAATAAAATCTACGGTACGATCGAGAAAATAGCGGTCATGGGAAACTGCGATCGCACACCCGTTAAAGTTTTCTAAGTAATCTTCTAATACCGACAGAGTTTGTACATCAAGATCGTTAGTCGGCTCGTCTAAAATTAAAACATTAGGCGCACTCATTAATACTTGCAATAAAAACAAGCGACGTTTTTCACCACCAGAAAGTTTGTGGATAGGTGCATACTGTTGGTTAGGAGGAAATAAAAATCTCTCCAGCATTTGCGATGCACTAATTTGACTACCATCTGCTGTAGTCACGTAGGCTGCTACATCTTTGATATAATCGATAACTCTTCGATCGTCATCAAGTGCATTTAGCAAATCTTCTGAATGTTGATCGAAGTAACCGATGTGAATAGTACTACCGATATCAACAGTACCCGCATCTGGTTTAATGCGTCCTGTAATAATATTCATGAGGGTAGACTTACCCGTACCATTACCGCCAATAATACCAATGCGATCGCGGGGAGAAAATTTATAGGTAAAATCTTTAATCAAAGTGCGATCGTTGTAAGCTTTAGATACATTCTCTAACTCGATTACTTTCTTGCCGATTCGTCTTCCTGGGGTATCAATTTCTACTTTGCCCTGAGCCTGTTTAAATTCTTGCTCTTGCATGGCATGAATGCGCTCGATCCTGGCTCTTTGCTTGGTACTGCGAGCTTTTGGCCCTCTTTTTAGCCATTCTAATTCTCGCCGTAATATACCCCGATGTTTGTGTTCGCTTTTAGCTGCGGAGGCTTCTTGTTCCGCTTTTTTTTCTAAGTAATAAGAATAGTTGCCTGAATAAGTATAAAGATCGCCCCTGTCTATTTCTAGAATACGATTAGTAACTTTATCGAGAAAATAGCGATCGTGAGTAATTAATAAAATAGCACCGCGAAAATTATTCAGATAATCTTGCAACCACTCTACAGACTCAGCATCTAAATGGTTAGTTGGCTCATCCATTAAAAGTAAATCTGGTTCATTTAGCAGGGCAGTTGCCAAAGAGATTCTTTTACGGTATCCTCCTGATAGACTGCCCACTTTAGTGTCAAAATCTTCAATTCCCAGTTTACTAAGAATAATCTTAGCCTTAGTTTCTAATTCCCAAGCATCGGTTGTATCCATCTTTTCCATGATGCCAGTCAGTTTTGGAGTTAATTGCCCTGCATTTTGAGGATTGTTTGCTATTTTGCGCGATAATTCCTCATATTCTCGCACTAACCGCATTCTTTCGGTGCTGTCATTGAAAACTTGATTTAATACCGTGCTATCTTCATCTAAATTAGGCTGCTGAGGAAGATAAATAATTCTTGCACCAGACTTGACTAGCCTTTCTCCACTATCGATCGACTCAATACCCGCGATCATTTTTAGTAAAGTGGATTTACCAGAGCCATTAACCCCAATCAAACCTACTTTATCTTCTTCTTCAATGGTAAAGGTAGCTTCACGGAGAATTTCTTTAATACCAAAGTCTTTTTTAATTTTTTGTAGTGTAAGAATACTCATGGTTAATTAATTATAAATACTATCGCGATCGACATACTCAATGATTATTAGCCTACTTCAAGCCTTATTATTATCTAAGCCTAACCATTTTCGGCTCGCATCTTCAACTTGCTATATTTGTTTGCTTGAAAGCGTTTTTAACTTTTTGAGTAACTTTACCTGAGCAATTGTAACCAAATCAGGAGAAATCTCAGTCAGTAAACTGATGAGGATTCGCTCCAATTGCTGTTTACTGAAATTTAGACTTTAATCAGAAATCAATGCCAGATATTCATCGCGAAAATAGCGAAGAGTGCTAAAAACGGGGTTTGGTGCCGATTGTCCTAGCCCACACAAGCTAGTGTATTTAACCATATCACATATTTCTTCCAGCTTTTCTAAGTCTGTCAAAAAGGCATTGCCTTCTCTAATTTTGGTTAATAACTGATAAAGCTGAACCGTACCAGCACGACAGGGAATACATTTACCGCAGGATTCATCCATACAAAATTCCATAAAGAAACGAGCGACATCTACCATATTGGTCGTTTCATCCATGACGATCGCGCCACCAGAACCCATAATCGATCCTAGTTCTGTCAGAGATTCATAATCTACAGAAGTATCGAAAGCAGCAGCAGGGATACATCCACCCGAAGGACCGCCTGTTTGCACGGCTTTAGCTTTACCACCATCGGGAACACCACCGCCCATATCTTCGACTATTTGCTGTAAAGTAGTACCCATTGGTACTTCAATTAAGCCTGTATTGCAGACTTTTCCTGCTAGAGAAAAAACTTTAGTTCCTTTACTCTTTTCGGTTCCGATACGGTCAAACCAGTCTGCACCTTTACGGATAATTGTGGGAACATTAGCAAAGGTTTCCACATTATTAATTAGGGTAGGGCAACCCCACAAGCCAGATTCAGCAGGATAGGGAGGGCGAGGGCGAGGAATACCACGCTTTCCTTCAATTGATGCCATTAAAGCAGTTTCTTCGCCACAGACAAACGCTCCTGCACCGATACGCAGATCGATTTTGAAATCGAAAGGAGACTCAAATATTTGACTTCCCAATAAACCCAAACGCTTAGCCTGACGAATCGCTTTTTGTAAATGATTAATGGCGAGAGGATATTCTCCCCGCACATAGATATAACCTTGAGTTGCTCCCACTGCATAAGCAGCGATCGCCATTCCTTCTATGACTCGATGGGGATCGCTTTCTAAGACGCTACGGTCCATAAACGCGCCGGGATCGCCTTCGTCGGCATTACAGATGACAAACTTGCGAGACAGCGCGTTGTGGGGGTTTCCCCCATTGTAGCGACTGTCGAGGGTGCGTTCGCTTTTTGCCTTGGCTACAGTTGCCCATTTCAATCCCGTAGGATATCCAGCACCGCCTCTACCTCTCAAACCACTGCGGGAAATTGTTTCTATTACAGATTCTGGAGTCATTTCTAGCAGAACTTTGCCGAGTCCTTGATAACCATCCGCAGCAATATATTCTTCTATTTTTTCTGGATCGATCTTGCCACTATTTTCTAAAACAATTTTTAACTGTTGGGTAAAGAAAGGGTGGTTATTTGGTTGATATTGAGACGGGGAGATTTTTAGGGGACGGGGCGTACAAGCTTTTGAGGTTTCCTCAAAAGACAGCCCCTCCACTTCGCGAATTGCCTCTGCATCATTATTTACAGATGCCACAATTTCAGAAGCGGTATCGGGAGTTACGCGATCGTATAAAGTTCCTTGGGGATCGACTCTGACTAATGGGCCTCGACTACACAATCCCATACAGCCAACGCCAGCAACTGTTACTTTTTTCCCTAAGCCCGCCTCGGTTACTGCTTTTTCTAGCTGCTCTTTTACTGCTAATCCATTGGCTGAGAGACATCCACCGACAGTACAGCAACGAATACAGGTTTTTTGTTGTTTGTGATGTTCACGAGAGGCGATCGCATTTAATTCTTCAAGATCCATGATACAGACATTCCTCAACTCGACGGATAACGGATTCAGAGGTTTGATGACCTTCGACATTGCCATCGAATACCACCGCAGGAGCAATTCCGCAAGCACCTAAGCATCGGGCGGTTACGAGAGATAATTGACCGTCAGAAGTGGTTTCTCCTGCTTTAATTTGATGCTGCTGTTCTAAAGTTGCCAGTAAATTAGCTGCTCCTTTAACATAGCAAGCCGTACCCATACAGACAACGCAAGTATGAGCTCCTTTTTGTTTTAAAGAGAAAAAATGATAAAAAGTAGCTACACCATAAACCTGACTGGGAGGTAGCTTGAGGCTATGGGCAATATAAAGCAGTAAATCTTCTTCTAAATATCCAAACAATTCTTGCGCCTGGTGAAGCACCTCAATCAGGGCATCGGGAGCATACTGATAGCGTTTCATTGTCGCTGCTAACATCCGAAACCGCTTATCACCACTGGGATGTACCGTAGAAATTTTTTGAGCAATAGGCATTTTTTTGTTAGTTGTTAGTTGTTAATGGCTATTTCTTCCCTACCTTCCTTATCTTCACCATCTTCCTCATCTTTCTTATCTTCTCCAGCCACGCCAAAGAGGAAAACCATTTTCATCTCTGAGTACGAGAGTTTTATTACCTTGTTTAATTTGACTGGCAATTATCGCTTGTTCTCCGTTAATATCAATTCTCGAACCTGTAATAGTAATTTTCTCTTCTGGTGTAATGGCAAAATCTCGTTCTTCTAAATACCAAGACGGTCCTAAGTGTACTTCTACCGTTTCTTTGCCTGTATTGACTAGAAGATGTACCCCCTGAGCGATTCCTCTTCGAGATCTATAGGCATCTATGCTCACTACTTCTCCATCTAGAGTTTCAACCTTGTTGAGATCGTATCTTCTGCCATAGCGATGCCTACCCCAGCCTAACTGGTTATCTTGACAACAATAGATATATTCAGAATTGTCCAGGGGTTCTTCAGCAGCAAGAGGACTAGCTGCGATCGATAATAAAATAAAACAGACCGTAGTTGTGGCGAAAATTTTCCGCGCCAGTTTAATTTTCATGATTTTTTACTCCATCGCTGCTAATAATCTGATTCAGTCAGATTTATCAAATTGCTTAGGAAGTTCTTGCAATTTCAGGTTAGAAAAATAACTTGAAGAACTTGTGAGGATATTCAAAATAAGAGTTGTTGAAACGGTAGTCCCAGAGATGAACTGTAGAACTCTACTAAAATTTGGACTCGGCTCTTATTAGTCCGCATATCTCTCTGGTCTCCTCATAAAGGTTAACCCTACGAATACCAGACTTTTGAGCTTTTTGGGTTCTGGGCGATCGCTTCTTGGTATTTATTCAAGTTTCTATGGCGAACTTTTCCCCGTCGTAGTAAACATTACCTTTTTAGCCCTAATAAGCAGGTTTCATCACGACCATTCCATAAGCATTAGGATTGAGATATTTTTGAGCAGCAGCTTGTAAGTCTGATGCTTCTATGGCTTTAATGTTTGCGGGATAATTTAAAGCGGGTGCTAAATCTTGCAGTTGAGAATAATAATAACCATACAGGTTAGCGCGATCGCTTGGTCTTTCGTTGGCAAAGATAAACCGATTTGCTACTTGAGTACGAATGCGTTCGATATCTTTTTCGGCAATAGGTTCGGTTTGAATTCTGTTAATATGTTCGGCGATCGCCTTTTCTACTATGTCTATATTTTCTGTGGGCAACTGAGCGGAGATGTAAAATACTCCTTGATGGGTTTGAGTCATGTTACTAACACCTATTTGGCTGACTAAACCCCTCTCTTCCCGCAAATCCCTGAATAACCGCGCTACTTTTCCCTGTCCTAAAATTACTGCCAAAATATCCAAAGCATAGGTTTCTTCTAGATGTTGCATCCCTGGTACCCGCCACATCATGACGATTCTTGCTTGTTGTAAAGACTCATCAACATATTCTTTACGGACAATATCTGTAAAAGGAGGTTCAAAGATCAAACAATAGTCAGTCGATAGGGGGGAATGGTAGTTATGATAGGCAACGTGTTCCTCAAATCCCTTGGTAACAATTTCAACTAATTCTTCTACAGGTAAATTACCTACTGCTGCTGCTGTGATGCAAGTAGGCTGATACCAATGATAATGAAAATCGCGCATTTGTTCTGGGCGCAAGTTAGCAATTACTTCTCCGGGACCGAGTACAGGACGACGATAGGGTAAGTTATTAAAACAAGTTTCCATCGCCTTGGCAAAGGTACGACGACGAGGATTATCTTCCGAGCGACGAATTTCTTCTAGAACAACTAATTTTTCTCTTTCAAAAGCATCATCTTCCAAACTGGGATTAAGCACTACATCTAGTTGTAGAGGTGCTAATTCAGCAAAATCTTTCGGCGCAGTAGTAATGTAATAGTGAGTGTAATCTTGACTCGTGGCAGCGTTAGTAACTGCCCCTCTTTGTTCGATCAAATGCTCAAATTCTCCTATTTTTAGATTCGGTGTACCTTTAAATACCATATGCTCTAGAAAATGAGCCATACCGTTAATTTTGTCTTGTTCTCTAGTCGAACCAACGTTAAGCCAGACATTGAGATTTACTGCTTCCACTGGCATTTGTTCGGCGATAATGGTTAAGCCATGAGGTAGCTTGTGTATAGTAGGCTGATTAATTATTGGTACTTCTACTAGAGTCGATGTCATAGTTTTTTATGGTATTGCTATTATCACTTTATCTATCTTAATCTTTAATAGTATTGACTAAACATAGAAAAAGTATATGGTTATCGAGTGGCTGGAGTTTAGAGTAATACCTGAGTTTAGAGAAAAATTTATTCGAGTAGATAGAGAGATTTGGACTACTACCCTAGAAAAATATCCCGGCTTTTTAGGTAAAGAGGTATGGCTCGCTCCTAACCAAGTCGATCGATTATTTTTGGTCATTCGTTGGCAAACAAGAGAACAATGGAAATCTGTTCCTCAAGAAACTTTAGTGCAAGCAGAACAGGAGTTCGCTCAACAAATGGGCAAAAATAACTATAAATTACTTCGGGGCAAAGAATATCAGGTACGCAAGTTTAGTGAAGCAAGTAGTGATTCGCAAATGATTTAAGATCGCTATATCAGTAACTTATTTACTTATTATTTATTACTTAATTATTCATGCCCGATCTAGTCTTAATAGGTGGTGGTCATAGTCATGCGATCGCTCTTAAGTTATTGGGACTCACTCCTATACCAGGAGTACGTCTTACCCTAATTAGCGATGTAGAACAAACTCCTTATTCAGGGATGTTACCTGGTTATGTAGCAGGTTTTTATAGCTACGAGCAAACTCATATCGATTTATCTTCTTTAGCTAAATTTGCAGGGGCAAAGTTATGTATCGATCGAGCAATTGGTTTAGATTTAGAACGAGATCGAGTAATTTGCCATCGTCATCCATCTATCTCTTTTGACTATTTGTCGCTCGACATTGGCAGTACTCCAGCCACAATTTCTGTATCAGGAGCAAAACAATACGCTATTCCCGCTAAACCGGTACCTCAGTTTCTTGTTGCTTACTCAAAATTGCTAGAAGTAGCCAAAAATAACCCAGAAAAATCTTTAGCAATTTCTATTGTGGGTGGTGGTGCTGGCGGAGTAGAGTTAGCTTTAAATATGCACCATCGTCTTGGTAGAGAGATGGGAACAGCTAATAATTGCCAAATTAATTTGATTCATCGGGGTAATAAATTATTAGCCGAACATAATAATTGGGTAAGTCAACGTCTAGAAAAAATTTTGCTTCAGCGAGGAGTTAAACTTCATCTTCAAGAAACAGTTACAGAAGTTCTCCCAGATAAAATTAGGTGTGAGTCTGGTTTGACTATAGAAACCGATTATACTTTTTGGGTAACTCAAGCTCAAGCACCAGATTGGATTAAAAAATCAGGATTAGCTACCGATACTAAAGGCTTTATCTTAGTCAAAGATACTTTACAATCTGTCTCTCACCCTGGTATTTTCGCTGCTGGTGATATTGCAACTATGATTAATTACGATCGCCCTAAAGCAGGAGTTTTTGCTGTACGACAAGGAAAACCACTGCTAGAAAATTGGCGCAGAATTATTACACGACAACCTTTAAAACCCTATATTCCTCAAAAAAAATATTTAGCCTTAATTGGTACGGGAGATAAAAGCGCGATCGCTTCTTGGGGTTCTTGTGGTTGGCAATCTCCTTTACTATGGTATCTCAAAGATTATATCGATCGTAAATTTATGAGTCAGTTCGTTTGAGAGGAGACAAATGAAAAATTATAGGCGATCGCTTGTCTTGGCATCAATTAATTCAACTCGGTCTGAGAATTAGTTTTCAGTAGTTTCAAAAGCTTATAATTAAGGCGATTACTTTGGCCGTGCCCAATTATTAAACTAGCCATCGATGGAAAGACAGAGCAAGCAACAAACAATCATTACCATTTGGAAACAATCTTTAGGATGGCTTCTTGCTTATTATGATGCTAAAAGAGGCCAACTGAGACAATTTTTTCCCAAATTATTGCTTTTTTTTGTTATTTTAAATATTTCCTGTTACTGGTGGGCCCTGTTGACAGCCTATCCTGATGAGTTTCTTAAGGACAAAGTTCACTATTTCTTAGTCCAATTTCCCGTAGGTTTTCTAGGTGCTTTATTTGATAGTTTGTCATTTTTTGTGACTATTTTCATTGCGAAAAAAGCTTTGAAAACCACTTCTACTAAAAGTTATCTGGCTCATCTTAGTGTAGATTTAATTATTGCGATTATAGCTACTTGGTGGGTTCTACTGGTCTTTTCTCTTTCTGGTTGGCTAGTCAGTCTAGTTCAGCAAACTCCAGAATCTCTGGCACAGCGAAGTTATGTCTATGAACAAAGGTTTGTGCAAGCCGTAAAAGAGCCAACTGCCATTCAAAACCTCAAGAATATATATTTCGGCGTGATTATGGGAATATCGGCCATGCTGCCAACTTTCACTCATTCAATCATGTCGCTTTATTCAGTATCTAAATATTTTAAACAGAAAAAAACTGATAGCAAGGGCGGGTAGTCCGCAAACCTACTTTGAACTGAAGCAAGTCAGAATAGTTAGGCGTGTATCTGGTTGGTATGCGATGTTAATTCTCAAGTCTTGTGTAGATGTTCCAAATCCTCTTCCTCATGGTGAACCTTTAGGAATAGATCTAGGACTAGAAAAGTTTTTAGCTGCAAGCAATGGTAAGCTTATTGCTAGACCAAAGTTTTTTGTCTCCCTCCAAGGTAAGTTGAAATCACTACAGAAGCAGATGAGCAGAAAGAAAAAAGGTTCTAGTAATTGGAAAAAAGCTTGTATGAAACCTCTAATTATTTCCTGGATTCGCTCGAGCTGTTTACTTTTCTGTTCTTTATTTGTTTCTATGCCTACAATGGCACAAGTTACGGCTGATGGGACTACCTCAACCACAGTAACTGGTGATGGCAATAACTTTACGATCGATGATGGAGATAGGGCAGGAGGCAATTTATTTCATAGTTTCCAAGATTTTTCTGTGCCTACCAATAGACTTGTCCGAAAATTTGCATACAAGTCTAATGGTTCGGAACTTACTTCTGATATAAATCCCGAAGGACAAGGTGATGCAGGGAACATAATAATTAATGCCACCGAGAGCATTTCTTTGATGAGTGGCAGTGGAATCTTTGCCAGAGTTCTTAAGGAGGGAGCAACAGGTACAGGAGGCAATGTAGAGCTCGCTACAACTAACCTTTCTTTAACCGATCGCGCTCAAATAGTTACCGATACCAGTGGCAATGGAAATGCAGGCGATGTAACTATTGATGCCACCAATATAGTTATTGATGGAATTGATAGTCAAATCAGAAGTGCAGCATTCTCGTCAGGGATGGTTAATGCAGGTAAAATTAAAATTACGGCAGATTCTCTTTCTTTGAATAATGAAGCTGAAGTCAATACCAGCACATTAGGACGGGGAGATGCAGGGATTGTTGCGATTGAGGCTACTTCTGTTGCTGTTAGTGGTGGTTCAGAGATCCGCTCAGAAACTACAGGACAAGGTAATGGTGGCAATGTCATGATTAATGCTAATAATAGCGTTTCTGTAGATGGCATAGGCAGTGATGAAAATGGCAGTGCGATTTTGGCCAGAAGTTTTCGTGAAGCAGAAGGCAGTGGAGGCAATATCAACATCACCACTGATTCTCTTTCAGTCACTAATCAAGCTCAAGTAAATGTCAGTAGCAGTGCCAGAGGTAGTGGAGGCAATATAGAAGTTGAGGCTAACTCCCTCGAACTAGATGGAGGAATTCTGCAAGCAGCAACCGCATCAGGTAATCCAGGTAAAGTTAACATTACGGCAGATTCTCTTTCTTTGAATAATGAAGCTGCAGTCAATACCACCACTTTTGGACGCGGGAATGCAGGTACAGTAGAAATCAATGCTACTTCTGTTTTTGTTCGTGGTGGTTCAGAGATACGTTCAGAAACTGCAGGACAGGGTGATGGTGGCAATGTGCTCATTAATGCTAATAATAGCGTTTCTGTAGATGGAAGCAGTAATGGATTTGGCAGTGCAATCTTTGCCAGAAGTTTGGGTGAGGCAGAAGGCAATGGAGGCAATATCAATATCACCACTGATTCTCTTTCGGTCACCGATCGAGCTCGAGTAAATGTCAGTAGCAGTGCCAGAGGTAGTGGAGGCAATATAGAAGTTGAGGCTAACTCCCTCGAACTAGAGCGAGGAACTCTGGAAGCAACAACCGCCTTTGGTGAAGGTGGCAATATCACGCTGCAAATTGCCGATCGATTAACTTTGCGTGAGGAGAGCACCATTACTGCCCAAGCTTTTGAAAATGCCAACGGCGGTAACATCACTATTGATGCTGAATTTATTATTGCTTCTCTCAATCAAAATAACGATATCATCGCTAGTGCCGAACGAGGAAGAGGAGGCAATATCAATATTACGGCACAAGGAGTCTTTGGCTTAGAAGAAAGAAGCTCAACTCCTCCTAATGAAACTAACGATATCGATGCTAGTTCTGAATTTGGCTTAGATGGAACTATTGTCATCAACACGCCAGATATAAGCTCACTTCAGGAAGCCATTGAAGCCCCAGAAATTGTCCAATTACAAACATTAGGTACAAGTGCTTGTTCTGGACGAGGAGCAACAGGTGGTAGTAGTTTTAACATTACTGGTAAAGGTGGCGTACCTCCCGAACTAACTGCACCTCTTAGTTCTGACACAATTTTCCTAGAAGGAAAACCTATTCCTATAGGTACAGGACAACCAGAGAGAGTCAAACGGGAGCAAATTAAGCCTTTAATTACTGCCCAAGGTGAAATTTATCCAGCACGGGGCATAATCTTTCTAGAAAATGGGGATATAATCTTAACTCCCTATCCCACCGACAATGTTCAGCGCACCCCTCATAGTCCTAATAATTGTGGTAAGTCTTGACCTTCCAGCAATTCTCATTTTGAAACCGTAAGCCACAAAAATACAGCATGAAAGAGAAGAATTAGGAATTTATTTGCGAGGGCTCATCGCGAATAAATTGCCGAATTAATCAAGTTGTGAGCCAAAGTAAGGAGATGAGCAGCCATCATCCCTGAGCATCTCAGAAATAAGCCATGACAAAGCGGAGTAATATCTGGAACAATCACGAATTACTCTGTAGAGCTATTCGAGCGCGAGTTGCTTCAACGAGAAGAAATTTAGCTAGAATTAACTCCATCAGGTGCTTTTCCCTCACTCAGCATAAACTCCAGCAAAGTCTGCCAACTCTCAAACCATAAATATTTTGTCAATGCTCTCAGGTCATTGAAGAAGGTTTGGCGAGTGACCAACATGGAGCGGACGGTACGATAAGTTATGTGGATTAAATCCAGAGTGGTATGGAATAAATAAGCTAATAAATTAAGGCAGAACAGAAGTTCAGCCAGGTGGTTTTGCCCGTGACCAAAGTTGTGTTCGAGATGGTAGCCCTTGGTTTTGAGGATATTATTGCCTTCATTTTCTCCTTTCGGTCCGCGCTCGCCCAGCAGTGACGATCTCGGCCACATTCTGGTCATGAATCTGATGGCAAGTGGCAAAGGCATTGTGATATAAAGTTTTCTGGTTGCTAGTATCTGTCACTGTCACCTCACACCAATTCACGTCCAGGGCTGGTTGGGTAGCTCTAAGGGGAATACCATTCACAAAGCGATAGTGGTAAGACAAACGTTGTCGTCCTCGAATCTCAAACTGGGTTAGAGTTTTTACCTCACCGACTCGTTCCAGGTAATCCACCCAGTCATAAAGTTCTGGATGAGATGTCTGCTTACAGACGAAGATAAAATGATAGCCATGTTTCAAGACCGTCTCACAGATGGGTTGATTACAGTAAAGATCGTCTCCCAGTAAAGTTACGGGCGGGTCTTGTGGGGAGAGGGGATGGGCAGCAATCCAACGCTTGGCAGCAGCATTTTCGCAATCTTGGCAAGTCGTGACCATCTTGGGGCGTTATGAATTCAGGCTCCAAGCCGATGACCTGCGGTCGTCCAGGAGCTACCAGCACAGGCGTAACGGCGGCATGAAAATAGGTGGTACTGCCATTTTTATGAGTCCGATGGCAACAGTGACTACAATGAATCTTTTTGGACGAGAAATATTCAGTTCCATCGAGGGTCAGCAAGAATTCTCCTTGAAAGCAACGATACGACGATAGGGTTCCTGTCTTTGACAATCCGCCATATACGGAACGAAAGACCCCAAATACCGTTGAAGCTGGAACTGGGTCGAGCAGAGTGCGAATCTGATTATCACAGGGGATGCTCTCGATGCCAAACAGACTATTGGCATTATCTCTACCTTTGTGACTTTTCATCAAGCGTTGATGGTCTAAAAAAGAAGGAGATTGCATGAAAAAGACCGAAAAGGCACTTTTCATGGCTTCTTCAACCGTATATTTGGTGTTATTGCCCTGTTTTCGTTCATCGGGAAGGTTATCTAACTCGGCACTCAGCATCGATAGTAATTCAGGCATCCCTATAGCTAGACCCATGTTGCCATCCAAGCGCAGGTTAACGCCTTTTACTTTAATCTAATTCCCCCTTCGTTTCTTGAGTTTTTTAGTTCTCTACATTCTACAGATAACTAATTTCCAATTCTCCTGCAGTCAACGACGGGAGCGTTGTTTCCGCTAAAGCGCAAGTTGTCACTCGCGAGTTATTAAACCCTCTCGGGGCATCGTTTTAATGTCATGAAATCTTAAAATGAGAATTGCTGTTGACCTTCTGAATTCGCCCGTTCCCCCGTTCGCCCGTATCGCCCTACTTATTAGCCTTTGTAGATGCTCACTCATTCCCAAGGCGGTTGATGACTGCCACCAATAGCAACGTGAGTTCGACGAGTTGTATGGAGGATGAAAAACTATAGGGAAAGGGGAAAAGGGGAAGGGGAAAAGCCTAATTCTTCGTTCCTTTTCCCTTTGCCCTTTCACCTTTCCCCCCAAATTTTGAATTGGGAATAAGTCCATCGAACTGACGTAATAGCAATACTTCTCGTTTAAGCTTTTTTTTGATGGGTATGGTCCGGGAAAAGGTAAAAACTTATGCAAAATTAATTACATAGCGCTCGCCAAAATCTTTTAAAACTCGCTCCACAGACTCTTTGACATCCTCTCCGCCCTAGAAGGGCGAAGATTCCTAGAACAAAGCTAATTGTTCGTAGGTGGTTAACGGTTCATCACAAACTGCTACTATTGTAGTCTTACACTTGCTCCCTCGCTCGTTTTTAGACTCGGATAGCCCACTCGCGTCTCTGAGGTTGATGGCTGCATTAACGTCTCTGTCGTGGATAGTATTGCAAAACAAGCACTCCCATTCACGAACATCTAATTCTTTCTTTCCCCCAGACTGCCCACACTTAGAGCAGATTTGAGAACTAGCAAACCACCTATCTACTATGGTTAAATCTCGACCATATTTATCGCACTTAGCAGCCAGCATGGTCTTAAATTTAGACCAGCCAGCATCTGATATAGCGCGACTTAATTTGCGGTTTTTGATTAAACCCGCCACGTTCAAGTCTTCTACTGCCAGCGTTTGGTTTTCACGAACCAGCCTTGTAGTTAACTTATGAAGAAAATCTGTTCTTTGGTCTTTGACCTTAGCATGAAGTTTAGCCAGTTTTAGCTTACGCCTTTTTCTGCGGTTAGAATCTTTCTTAGCCTTCGACAATCTACGGTTAGCCTTTTTGATTTTCCGCAGCATCTTTTTGTGTAGCCTCGGATTCTCAATCTTTTCAGAAGTACTCAAGATAGCCAAGTGAGTTAAACCCAAGTCGATACCGACACTGTTTGTTGTCTGTGGCGGTATCGGTTGAGCTACTTCGACAACAAAAGAAGCGAAATATCTACCAGCACAATCTTTGATAATAGTTACACTTGATGGCTCAGTTGGTAGCGGTCGAGAGAAAACAACTCGAATATGACCAATTTTAGCTAGCTTAACCGATTGAGAGTGAACGCTAAATCCACCTTTTCTAAATCTGATTGCTTGCCTAGACTGCTTTTTCTTAAACTTTGGTCTGCCGACAGGCTTTCCTTTCCTTTTTCCTTGGAGACTGGAAAAGTAATTATTCCAAGCTGTCTGCAAATCTCTAAAAGACTGCTGCAAAACGATGTTGGATACTTCAGCCAACCACTCTCGCTCTTTAGTTTTCTTGGCTTGAGTGATTACTAGCTTATCTACATCCTTGGGCATTGGTAGCCCTTCTATCGAAGCTTTTTTGTACAACCACAAGGCATCGTTCCAAACTACTCTGGCGCACCCAAAAGCTTTAGCCAAAGGTTCGATTTGATGAGATTTAGGATAGATGCGATAGTTGTACCTAGCTTTCATGCAATTATTTTACAAGAGTTGAAAGCTATACTAATTAAAGATTCTGTATCTATTTTGTTAAGTTTTGAAGTCGCCCTAAAGGGCGGGGCTTGCACCCACGATCTCAAGGGTCAAATTTTTCCAACTAGAGTATGCTTCTGTTTCAATCCATTCATAACGGAACTTTACCCGTGCAAATGTACTTTAGTACAGGTAAATGCTTTTTCTAGAATGATTTGCATGTGTTGTGTACTAAAAACCGCGTAGCCATGTATTGGCTTGATTTAGGCTGGCGATCGCCATGAAAAAAGAATTTCACTCCGGCGATCGCGCTTATCAAAAAACCCTACAATCCTTTTATCTCGTAAGCAATTTTTCACTCCTCATTTTAAAATGGGCGAACGGTGAGTTTAATAGCAGACTTTCGGATAATTACGACACCTGTTCTGTTTTTGCTTGTTTTACGTTCCGATTTACCCCAGTAATCTCTTGAGGTGTACACGAAATTGTTGAGTTAGGTTCGCGCTTTACTTCCTAACTGGACTTTAGACTAAATCGAGACTTGACCAATGCGATCGAGATTTGACAACGGCGAGCGACACTTGAGGAATGCGATCGCCAAATCTCCTCATGACATACTACAAGCTACCAGACAAAAAAACTACTGA
>JASJDJ010000052.1 GCA_030065635.1 Xenococcaceae cyanobacterium MO_188.B32 | reverse complement strand
CTTGGTCGTCCCTTACAACGATAGTCCAGAATAATTTGTCGAGGTGGCTTGTGGTACGAGTCTAGAAAGATATCTACAAAAGCTTGTTCCAGCTCTTTAGGTTGATGTTCAATGCGATGGTATGCACTTTTCTCCCAACTATAAGAATGACAGCACTATTTATGGTATTGGTTCAGCAGGTTCAGAGATATACAAATCTAGTGATGGTGGCAAAACTTGGTCAACTATTGCTATTCCTCAAGCAGAGATATTTAAACAGTACATTAACGAACAGTACGATTTTAATACTTCTATCAGACTATTCTATTATGTCTATCAAAGTCGCATCTTAAAAACCATTGTTGCACTAGTTGCTGCTGCAATTAGTTATGTAGTTTTAGGTTGGTTAAATTTATCCAAAAAACTGCCCTTGAGTAAAATACAACTGCAAATACTAGGTTCGTTGGGTGTATTTATAGCTAGCGCGCTCGTCTTATTTGTTTAACCTGATTAATGAGTCTGCTGCGATCGCCGCTCAATTCCCCTACAAAGATTATCAACCTTGCACAATTATTTCTCTGATTAATTTCCCTAGAAAGAAGAGCTAATTATTAAAGAATCGTATGACTCAATTCAGGTGTTTGTCAAGCAGTAGAGTCTTACTTTTTACCTGATATAATAGTAGATTCTCAAAGCACTAAATATTATTGATACAGGAAAGTAAAATGGCAAAGCGTGTCCAAGTAGTACTAAATAAAAATGTTAATAAGTTAGGCAGTAGTGGCGATTTAGTAGAAGTTGCACCTGGTTATGCTCGTAATTATCTTCTCCCTCAAGGATTGGGAACGATCGCTACTCCCGGAATTCTCAGACAAGTAGAACAGAGAAGAGAAAAAGAAAGACAGGCAAAATTAGCCGAACTACAAGAAGCAGAATCAAGAAAAACTGCTCTCAAAACAATTGGTCGTTTGGTAATTCGCAAACAAGTCGGCGAAGCCAATGCTATCTTTGGTACAGTTACATCTCAAGAAGTAGCAGATGTTATTAAAGAACAGACTGGACTAGAAGTAGACAAAAGAGGCATCACTGTTCCCGATATTAGTGTCTTAGGTAATTATGAAGTTGAAGTCAAACTACATCCAGAAGTTAGTGCTACTGTAGATATTGAAGTAGCTCCCCAATAAATCGTCGGGTTGTCTCATTCTTAGGTTAAACCGATAAGGAGATAGGGGAGATGGGGAAGATAGAGATGTTTTTAACTCAATATTCTGCATTGAGACAAAATTAAGTCAACAATAATTTTGGCTTGTCAACGAATTGTCAGTCATTGCAGTCGATCGAAGCAGAATAACTAGTCAGGTTTGAAACACTAAAAAACGCTTACTTGCAAGTGAATTTAGAATTTATCGTTATCCTTGATTCCCCTATTTCCCTATTTCCCTATCTTTCTATAATCCAAATAGGATTTAGTACAACTTCTACTCTAGTAAGGACAAAATTTCTATTTCATCTTGTTTGAGGTTGTGTAATTTATCTTGATGTTGACTAATTATTTGTTTGAGTTCAGTTAGTTTTTCTGTCGATTCTTCTGTAAGATTATCGATAATTTCTTGATATTTTTGATTTTTATTTTCTAAAGCTGAAATAATAATGTGCAAAGCTCTATCAGCGAGAAAACGAACTAAAGATTGGTATTTGTTATCTAAGTTTTTTTGTAATGCTTTTGTTTGTCGATCGAGCTTAATTGTTCTCACATCTTTTCCCGTCAATAAATTAAGTATTTGGAAGATAAAAAAAATAAAACCAAAGAATTTTCCTGTAAACAAAAAGAGAATTAAACCAAAACTTGCAGCTATAACTAGTCTGAACCAACTACTTTCACAAAAATTATAATCAAAAATAGTTTTACTACTTTCTTCTAGTATAGATAAAGAAACCAAGTCGGTCAGCTCAAAATTGGGTGCTACTAAATATTCATTAATCAATTCTAATTGAGTTCGATCTAGATCGGGATAACTGTCAAGGGCAATCGGAGCATATACTCGCTCGATTTCTTGCCATTTTTCTGCTACCCAGTTGGCTAATTCTTCTTGACAAAGATCGATGACGACGGTAATTAGTCTTTGAGAAAAATCTTTTTCTTTAATAATTAAGTGTAAATATTGCTGCTGACTTTCTTTGAGTAAACTAACTTCAGATCGATCGACTAATTTACTAACCTTATAAATTAAACTATCGGGAATAAAAGGATTGACAATATTGATTTTTTCTCGATCTATTTTTTGTTTTAATTTTTTAAAACTATTTTGTTGCTTGTTTTGGTTATCGTGCAATAATAAACTTGACTTATGTTGAGAATACTCTTGCTGTAAATTGCGTAAATCGATTTTTGTTTGTTGGATTTGATGCCAAATAGTTCTTTTATGTTGAGTTAATAGCTGAGTAACTTTTTGAGTTATTATCTGATTTATATTTACTTCTAATTTAGCCTCACGGTTAAATAATAGTTTTTCAAGAAAATAGTAATAATTGTTAATTTGTTCCGATAGATCGCAATTTTGTTCTAAATCGAGAGACAAAAAAAATCTTTTAATATTATGATAGTTTTGCCGAGCTAGCCAATTACGTATACTATTACAATTATTTGGGAAAGCTTTATGAGGTTCATCTTTAACTCTTTCCACAGTTAAAATAGTTTGGCAAATATTTCTTTTACTAGCTCGTCGGATTAGTTTCTTATCTAGTTGACAGATATTTCTTTGAGAATCGCATACTAAACAAAGAACATCGCAGTTTTCAAGAATATTATCTATATTACTAAGATCGGCAACAGTTTGAAATTGATATAATGACCTATCTGTAAACTGTTGTTGACTTATTTGTTTTAATTGTTCGGCTAAGGTTACAAACTGACTGACAAACTTGATGTTCAGTTTAGTTTGCTGAAAGTTAGTAATTATTAATTTTAGTTCTTGAATAAAATCATGATAATTTGGTTCTCGTTCAATTCGATCGACTAAGTAGTCATTAATTTGTTCTACTTTGTTGACTAACCTTTTAGTTATTACTTCCATACGTAAGAAAAAGGATAATTAACCACCACTAACAGGGGGAATAAGAACTACTTCGTCTCCATCTTGTAGTAAAGTGTCGGGTTCTACAAATTGAAGATTGACACCAAAACGGGTAAGGGTACGCCACTGTTCTAGTTCGGGTTTTTCTTGCAAAAGAATATCTAATACAGTCTTTACTGGAGTCTGAGGTGCTAAACTTAGTTTTAGTTCGGGAATACTATAAACTTCTTGGTAAGCAGCAAAGAGTTTTACTGTTACATCGATCGATTTTTGAGTCATAGATAATAGTTAGTGGTTAGTAGTAGGGGCAAGGCAATGTCCATATCTTAAATGTCTAATCTTCGGGCTTATAACCAAATTCAGCCAAACGCAATCTGGACTGTCGCCATTTTGGTTCTACTTTAACGAATAATTTTAAATAAACATCTCCAGCAATTAGTTTCTGTATTTGTTGGCGCGCTTGAGTGCCAATTTCTTTGAGCATACTACCTTTTTTCCCGATAACGATTCCTTTTTGAGAATCTCGCTCGACATTTATAGCTGCATACACTTTCGTTATTTTGGGGGTTTCTTCTACTTTTTCGATGGTAATTGCTACAGAATGAGGAACTTCTTGACGAGTTAATAACAAAATTTGTTCGCGGATTAATTCTCCCATAATAAAGCGTTCTGGTCGATCGGTTACTAAATTAGGAGGATAATAGTAAGGGCCTGGTTCGAGAGAATTAACTAATAAATTTCGTAGCTCTTGTGTTCCTTCTCCTGTAACTGCGGAAAATTTAACTTGAGACCAATTAGTATTAACTATTAGATCTGCATAACTATCATCAATAGCTCGATAATTTCCTGTTTGTAAATCTGCTTTATTTAGTCCTAAAATAACAGGAGTTTGGCTACGCTGCAATAATTCTACAATAAAGCGATCGCCTCCTCCTGCTTTGGTAGAACTATCGACCACAAATAAGATTAAATCGACAGAATTAATTGCTGTTTGAGCATTTTTTACTAAAACTTTTCCTAATTCGTGATGGGGTTTATGAATTCCAGGAGTATCCACAAAAATTATTTGTGCTTCGGGAGTTGTTAAAATTCCTTGCAAACGATTACGAGTTGTTTGTGCCACGGGGGAAGTAATGGCAACTTTCTGTCCTATCAGTTTATTCATCAAGGTAGACTTACCTACATTTGGTCGTCCGATAATGCCGATAAACCCCGATTTAAATCCTTCTGGTGCAAGAGGAATAATTGCTGGTTGATTATTAGTTGTCAATTGCTCATTGTTCATTGTTTGCTATTAAAATATCTAAAATATATTCTCCTTGATTGACACATTGATTGGTAGAAACATCAAAAATCAAACCGTCTGTTTCAGCAAAGATATCAATATTTTTGGGCGATTTACCTTGTTTATTTAAACTGAGAAGTTGATAAATTTTTTCTCCTTTTTTTACTCTCGTTCCTAAAGTTACTCTCGATTTAATCATGCCTCCTGTTGGCGCATAGTAACTTTTAACATCATCTCTTGTAACTAATTTGATGTTTTCTTTAGTTAAAGATTCTGCTGAATTTAGTATTTGCTTGTAAGTCAAATAATTTTTAATTCCTTTGAATCCTTTACTTACAGATTGAGGATTCATGACCATTCCCGCTCCTAATTCTAATGTCCATGATTCCATTTCAAATTTGATATTTTTGCCTAATTCTGCCAATTTTTTCTCTAACGCTAACCAAGGTTTTAAAAAAGCTTCATCAAAAGCATTGCCATCATACTCACTCATTAAAATGCCGTATTCAAGTAAAAAATAAGCTGCACTTGCTTCTCTTTCTTGGAAACAAAAAAGAAAATCTATTCCCTGATTACTAGAACTGTGAATATCAATTACATAATCTGCATCTAAGCATAGAGATTGAATTTGAGAGCGATAAAAATGCCTATAAGGAACACTACTAGGTTGTGTTATTTTTTCTAGTTCTTTTTGCCAAGCTTGGTTTATTTTTGCTAAATAATTTTTCCTAATTATTTCTGCTGAATAATTTAATTGCGATCGCGCAAAAGCATCTAAATCATCGCACTCTTTTTCATAGTTCCAAAAAATTCTATTCCAATTACTGCCATCATAGCTATTAAATCTACCTGTAGAGAAACAGTGACTGCGTTGATTAGTTCCCAAGGGATTGCAAGCGGGAACTAACCAAATTTCTCCTGTAATTTGAGATTCATTTAAAGTCGATAAAAATTCAATTAGTTGTTGAATGACTGCATTGCCAACAATTTCCGCGCCATGAAGATTAGATTGAATATAAACTTTTTTACCTGGTTGTTTGCCAATAAATTTATAGACTTGCAAGGATAAAGTATCTCCTGAAGCAAGTTTTCCTAAGTCAAAGTTAGTAATAGTTGGAATCATAAATATAGAGCATAATAGTTTAATCGATCGGGGTTTAAAAAGAGGTTTGCTCCCTAAGTAACGTCAGTTCGACGAAGCTAGAAACTCAGAAATTTATCAAAATTTATTCAATGTTTAGGTGTCTGAATCCCTCTGGCGAAGCATTCCCTTGCGGAGGGGCTGATTCTGTCGTTAAAAGGCAGAACTCGTACGCCCCGTCCTGTCGGCGACGCGGGGTCTTCGCCCATTATCTCGTTGAAAAAATTATATAGCAATCGAATTAAAGGTTAGGACGTGAAATTGACTATCTTTTTATTAAACCGCAGAGGGCGACGGGGCTTATAAACTGAGGAGGAGACCTCCTCAGACAGCCCCTCCAGAGGACGCAGAGCGGTGCGCGGGGAGGGGGGTAAATGAAACAAATGAATCAACTGCACGTACAGAACTTAAAACTATTAAAAACCCCCCCTTCCACCCCCGCGTCGCCGTCAGGCGCACTGGGTAGCGCACCGAGCAGAGAGAGTTATCGGTTGTGTTTTGTAACTAATTGATGAAGTAGAAAGAGTTTAATCATTTGTCCTGAATTATACTTCGATTGCTATAACTCCGAACTACGAACTCACGTTAAGTAAGTTTATTCGATCTAAAATCGCGAAGCTATATTGTTTTTATAATTTAAGTTATTAAATCTCAAAAATGTTCACAAGATTATCATTTGTGTTCTAATTTTCTACTAGCTAAAGACATTGAATAACAACATAGCCAATAAATAACAGAAACAAATAAATACACTTCTCCGTAGCGTCCTAAATACTTAGGATTAGCCAGAATTGATTGAGAAATACCGAGTAAATCGACTAAACCAACTATAGCGAGCAGAGAAGTATCTTTAAATAAAGCAATAAATTGCCCGACAATACTAGGAATAACTGCTTTGAGAGCTTGGGGCAAAATAATAAAAGCTAAAGTTAAGGTAGGATTTAAACCTACCGCTTTGGCTGCTTCATATTGACCGCGAGGAATAGATTGTAAGCCACCACGAACATTTTCGGCTAAATAGGCAGAACTATAAATAATCATACCAGCGATCGCTCTAACGACTCGATCTGGTCTGACATCGACTGGTAATACTAAAGGTAACATTACCTGTGCCATGAACAAAGTACCGATTAAAGGTATACCGCGAATAATTTCGATATAGGCAATAGATAACCACCGAATAATAAGTAAATCACTCTGTCTACCCAAAGCTAGTAAAACTCCAAAGGGAAAACAGAGAATAATACTAACTACTGCTACTAAAATAGTTAGAATAAATCCACTCAGACTGTCTAATTTAACAGGTTTAAGTCCTAATCCTCCGAGTAATAACCAGAGAAGTACAAAAAAGGTTAGCAACCAGATTAAGGGCAACCATCCAGCTAGATTGGGAAATTTTTGTCCTAGTTTCTTTCCCGCTATAGCAGTTACTACCAATAAAACTAGCATGTCCAAGAGAATGATACTAGATTCTATTCCTCCTGGGATAGCTATAGCAGCACAAGTAGCAGCGACAATAGCTAAAATAATTAAAATACGACGACTAAATAAAGACGTAGCATCCTTGGCTAATACTCCCCAGGAAAAACCACCTAAACCCACAATAATTCCTAAATTAGTCCAAATACGCCAAAGTAAATTAACAGGTCTGACGGGATAGCGACCGACAAAAAACAGGCGAAAATTGGCATCAATAACTGTCCATTGTGCCTGAGTAAATGCCCAGCTAATTAATCCCGACCCCATCCAGTAAATAAATAATAAACTGAGAATGGTGAGAAGTGTATTGTACCAAGTACTAAATAGATTTTTCTTCAACCATTTTCCTGGACTCATTTGCTTACTGGGTGGCGTTGAGGAATTTGGTTGTAAATTAACTGTGGTCACTTTAATATTAAGTTTTTAAATTCTTGCAAAGGTTTATTAACAGTTAACTGCGATCGACTCTCTTAAAATTTAATAAGCTCCTTTCCTCGTTAGCACTATGACAATAGTTCGCCAAATAAGATAGATGTCATAAAATCTCGACCATTTTTGCTGGTAGTCTATATCCATACTTACTATTTCTTCAAAATCTGTAACGCTAGAACGACCTTTTACTTGCCACTCTCCAGTAAGGCCGGGTTTAACTCGAAGACGCTGAAAATGATGTTTTTCGTATCGAGCAACTTCGTCAAGGGTAGGAGGGCGAGTTCCTACCAAACTCATATCTCCTTTCAAAACATTCCAAAATTGGGGAAATTCATCTAAGCTAGTCCGACGTAAAAAGCTACCAAACTTAGTAATACGAGGATCGTTTTTGTTTTTAAAAATATAACCCTTGGCTTGGTTTTCAACTAAATGTTGCTTTTTATCTGCTTCCACAACCATAGAGCGAAATTTCCAAATACGAAAACATCGACCATTAAGACCACAACGTATTTGACTGTATAAAACAGGTCCGGGACTGTCTAGCTGCATAATAATAGCTATAGGAACGGCTATTATTACAGTGATAGTTAAACCTAATAAAGCACCAATAATATCAACTAAGCGTTTTGTTTTACTGAAGACGGAAGGATGAACATACCATTCTCGATCGAGACCTATGGATTGATGAGATATCATTTGAGCATCAGAAGAAAAAGTCATACACTGGATATTGATTTACCAATATTTAATTAGCTACCTATTCTGCTAAAAGAAAAAATTTATTTATTATGAGTAATTTTACGCAACATTAACTACTCTCAGATAGTCTTATCAGCACACTTTATTAAATCTTTAAGCAGAGTAATTAAGATATAAAGTTTGTGTATATTTACGGAGCTAATTTCCACTGAGCTTATTACTCAACCTAAATTGAGATTAAGTAGATTGAGAAAAAGCTCAATTTTTGCGCTAACAATGAAGTTTAGTTCACATCATTAGGACGAAATCACATTATTTTAGTGCTTTTCACTATTTAGCATTTTGATTGATTATGATTGGGAATAAATCCAAAAAAATCTCAAGCATATACTCTGGTAAAACTTAGCTTTACTAATGCTAAAAAAGAGATATTCTTTCTACTCAACATAGAATTATGGCAGAGCAACTCAAACCAATAGAGCAAAATACTGAACTCAATCGAATACTCAAATCAGTTCCTTTTTTTGTGGGATTGCCGACAGAAGTACTTCAAAAAGCAACAACTCATTTTGTGACTTTGGCTCATCCTGCCAATCAAATAATTCTTCTAGAAAATGATTGGGGAGGGTCTGTTTATTTTATTATTGAAGGCTGGGTAAAAATTAGAACTTACAATCTAGACGGCAAAGAAGTTACCCTTAACATTATTGGTAAAGGAGAAATTTTTGGAGAGATGGCTGCTTTAGATAAAATGCCTCGCTCTACAGATGCTATTACTTTGACTGATACTCAAATTGGTCGTATTCCTGCTCAAGACTTTGTCGATCTACTTAAAATAGAACCAATGGCGGGAATGCATTTAGCTCAATTGATGGCTCAAAGATTACGACAAGTAAATCGTCGCTTACAACTACGGGAAGCAAGTAGTATTTCTCGTGTAGCAGATGCAATTTTATTTTTAGTGGAAGGACAGGGCAAACAAGGAGAAGAAGGAACAGAAATTCCCAATTTACCCCATCGAGAAATAAGTAGTTTGAGTGGACTGGCAAGAGAAACCGTGACTAGAGTGCTTACCAAACTAGAAAAAAAAGGTCTAATTAAAAGAGATACAGACTTTCTAAGAATTCCTGATGTGCTAGCTTTAGAGAATATTATCAGCTAGAGAGTTAAGCTAAATATTTATAATGCTCGCATAATTACCTTATGTCTATAAATGACAAAAAAAACAAATTGCCTACTTCGATTTCTGATTCTTTGGGAGAAGACACTAATTGGATTGACGAAGATGACTTTCAAGTAGCATCATCGAAAGAATCAATTACTCTCAAAGCGGATATCAAGCAATCTATGCCCAGGAAGACCAATACAGTAATTTTAGTTGAAACTGCTTTTTTAGCTAGTACGGCTAGTTTAATTTGGTTAATTAATTATTACTTTCCTTTGGGGCCAGTACTCAAGATTTTTTTTCCTATTCCGATTGCTTTAGTTTATCTACGAAGGGGTCTTCGTGCTTCTTGGATGGCAGCATTGGTATCTGGATTACTTTTGTCTGTTTTGATGGGTCCTACTCGCAGTATTGTCTTTCTAATGCCTTATGGTTTGATGGGCGTACAGTTAGGAACTTTTTGGCGTAGGGGTGTTAATTGGGAATTTTCTATTGCAGTTGGCACGATAATCGGGACTTTGGGCTTATTTTTTCGCTTTTGGCTATTCTCTATTCTTTTAGGTGAAGACCTTTGGGTTTATGTAATTACTCAAATTACAGAATTGACAGATTGGATTTTTATTAAGTTAGGTTTGTTAACTCAACCTAGTTTTGTTTTGATTCAAATGTTAGCATTGCTAATGATTGTTATTAATAATTTGATTTATTTGTTTGCAGTTCATTTGGTTGCCCTAATACTTTTAGACCGTCTTGGTAATCCTATTTCTCGCCCTCCTCAATGGGTACAAGTATTACTGGATTAGTAAACTGCTCATGATTCAAATTTATACTCAATTAAGCAGAGGAAATAGATGGTTACGGCGATATCAAGGTTGTTCTCCTACCTTTGCTTGTATTCTAGGCTTTACGGCTACTGGGTTGATTCCAGGAATTTCCGCAGCAGGAGCTACACCTCATGCTCGAGAGTATACCGCGATCGCTGACGCTGAATTTTTATACTGTGGAGCCCAATCAAAGTCCAGACATCCTTTACCTATACTCAAAGCGGGTGCTTCTCCTGTATTTATCTCTCGTGCTATTGTTGAATCTTTAGCCGTGCCAGTACATTTATTCAACGCTGGCTTGCTACATCTGCCCACAGTCCCTACCCTCGATTTGGGCGGTATTCCAGCACAAAGCCTTATCACTGGTCGGGCTTTGCCCTACTCTACGGTCAAATATTTGTTTAATCGAGGTTTAGAGTGGGGAGAAAAGCTAGCCAAAGCCAGAGATTATCTTATCATTGGGGAATGTGTAGTCGGCGGGACAACAACTGCTTTAGCCATTCTGACTGGTTTAGGACTAGAAGCTGTGGGCAAAGTTAATAGTAGCCACCCCCAGTGCAATCACGCTCAGAAATGGTCTATAGTCATGGCAGGATTAAAGCAAGCTGAATTATTTCCTGTTTTAGAAAGAGTCGATCCCTTTGCTTTAGTAGCAGCAGTGGGCGATCCCATGCAAATTGTAGCTGCGGGAATGGCGATCGCTGCTAGTAAAACTACTGGTGTAATGTTAGCAGGTGGAACGCAGATGCTAGCGGTTTATGGACTGATTAAAGCAATTGTTAACTACTTTTCTTTCTCTGCTAAATTAGAGCAAATTGTGGTGGGAACTACTTCTTGGGTAGCGGAAGACTCAACAGGGGATACTGTTGGATTAGCGAAAATTATAGATGGAGTCTCTCTCTTAGCAGCAAAACTTAACTTTTCTAGTTCTAGTTATCCTAGTTTCCGTGCTTACGAACAAGGATATGTAAAAGAAGGAGTTGGTGCCGGAGGATGCTCTATTGCTTCTCACTTAGAGCAAAGCTGGACTCCAAAGCAATTGTTAATTTCTGTCGAAACACTTTTCTCTCGTTATTGCTACCTAAGATTTAATTCTGCTAGCTAGTAATTGTTCTTCTAGAGCAGCAATTCGATTGTAAGCAGCGGTTAGTTGAGCAGTTAGTCTGCGAATTTGGATATCTGGAGATAAATTTTGCTCTTTAGTAGAATTAACGCTGTTTTGCTCATTTTTATCATCTACTAATATATCTTTGTGAGTAAAGAAATTATCTCTTTCTGCATGACTTGAGGGAGAATGAGGCATCAAGGGAGAAATAACGGGCAATGAATAAGCCGATCTGTCTGTACGATTTTCGTTTTCCGCCGTTAGTACATTTACTTGAGAGCTAATTCTTTCTATTAGTTGATGTAATCGATCGATTTTTTGATTTAATTCGCTGATTTGTATTTGTAGTTCATCCATAAGGTTAGCAAGGTTTTAATTGGTACTACTTCTTATGCTAGAAGCTATAAACAAAAACTCTCTACTATTCCTGATTCATTTAACAATTCCTCTCTTAGTTTAAGTTTGTTAAATTGTTAAAGTCAAACCCAACCTAATTAAAATAAAATTACTCCAAAATAAACTAAAAAAAAATTTATAGTTTTATCGAACAAAAAAAGTCTTAAATAGATTGAAAACAATCTATAAACCAGATAAATTGATTTTTAACTAAATAAAATTTATGATTAGTCGTCGTTCTTTTTTAATAAATAGTGCTGCAACTATAATTACAGGACAATTAGTTTCTGGTTGTAGCGATCGACAGAAAATCTTTAAAGTCCTTTTACTACAAGGTTCAATTCCCCCTCAATTACTAAGTGATTTTCGCAAAACTCTCACAAATGGAACAAAACTTGATTTTGAACCAAAAAGTAGGTTGAACAAATTGTTTAGCCTACTGGAAAATTGGCAGCAACAAAACGATAACCAAAGCGAGCGAGAAAATACCTGGCTTAATCTCTTAAAAAGAACAGAGACAACTGCAAATTTAGTAACTTTGAGTGATTATCGCTTATTAAGTGGGATTCAACAAGGATTGATTCAACCTTTAGAGACGACTAAGTTAAAAAACTGGAACCGACTGCCTTCTTCTTGGCAAAAATTAGTCAGGAGAAACTCACAGGGACAAATAGACGAGCGGGGAAAAATATATGGTGCACCCTATCGTTGGGGAAATACGATTATTGCCTATCGCAGTGACAAATTTAAAGATTTAGGTTGGCTCCCAAAAGATTGGCAAGATTTATGGCGAACAGAATTACAAGAACGTATCTCTCTACTAGATGAACCAAGAGAGGTAATCGGATTAACTCTTAAAAAGCTAGGATACTCTTACAATACTAGCGATTTAGAGCGAGTGTCCGCTTTAAAATCTGAACTTAAAGCATTAGATCGACAAGTTAAATTTTATAGTTCTGAAAATTATTTACAGCCTTTAATTTTAGGAGATACTTGGCTAGCTGTTGGTTGGTCTACAGATATTTTACCTTTACTCAAACGTTACTCTAATATCAAAATTGCCGTACCTCAGTCGGGAACTTCTCTCTGGACAGATTTATGGGTTCAACCTAAATCTTCATCAGTCGTTGCTGTGAATGAAGAAAATTTGTCTTTGCGCGATCGCTGGATTGATTTTTGCTGGCAACCAAAAGCAGTGAGTCAAATATCTTTATTTACTAATGCCATTTCACCAATACTAGCAGATACTAAACCAGTAGATTTACCCAAAAATTTGCCAAATAACTCTTTTTTAAGGGAAAGTTTGCAGGTTTTGGCTAAAAGTGATTTTCTTAAACCTCTTCCTCCTGCCACAGAAGAACAGTATAAGTTGCTATGGCAAGAGATACGTTTATCTTAATTTACTATTCCCATAAACTACAATCAACAAGTTTTTTGGGCTCGGAGTCTTTGTCTTGTTTGAGTTGCTCGATAAATTGTCGATTAGCTTTTTCATCGACTATCCACCTCGATCGAGCCGAAGACCAGACCCCTTTGTAAATAGCTGTTTCCCAATTACAAGCGGATTTGATTTGGGCGAAAGTCAGATTTTGGGCTTCTATTAGGTGTGCACCGTCGAGATTAGCGCGATAGAGGTTGGCACGATCGAAATTAGGGCGATAGAAGTAGGTATGGGAGAGGTTAGCACCATGGAAATAAGTATGCTCGAAATCAGCTTGATAAAAGTGTGTACCTTCGAGGTTGGCACGATTTAGGTGTGCACCTTGGAGGTGGTCGTGAGAGATGTATGCACCTTCGAGATTGGCACGATAGAGGTTGGCATTCTCGAGATGGGCATTAGAAAGATTAGCATTTTCGAGGTGTGCATTTTCCAGATGTGCACCGCTCATTTGAGCAGTAGAGAGGTTAGCATTTTCGAGGTGGACATTTTCGAGGTGTGCATTTTCAAGATGAGTACTCTCAAAATTAGCACTTTTGAGGTTAGCATTTTCCAGATGGGCATTTTCGAGATGAGCACTCTCAAAGTTGAATAACTTTAAACTTTTCTTGGCTTTAACCAGTTTTTCTAAAGTAGAAATATTATCCGTACAATTTTGATGCTCGATACAGTCTTGAACTGATTTTTGAGCAGCATTAAGTTGAGTTTCTCGCCAGAGCCAATAGCCAGCCAAGAATGTAACCAGGAGGGAAGGAATAAGCAAGGTCAGGAAATTACTTCGGGTCTGCTTACTACTTCGGGGGGACAAATTATGAGCTGATTTTGATTGCATAATATTTATACTACACCCTCAAGTTTTAAATATTACGAACACTTTATTAAAGTATTGGTAATGATTAGCTAAAATTTGTGAAGATATTGTTTAACTTTAGCTATTTGTTAGTAAAAGTAAGCAAAATCCTATCGGGCTAATCGCTAATTACTTTCTAATTAAAGCTATTATTTCCTCGTTCGGAGTTGGGAATGTAGTCGTTATACTTTTCTTGATTGTAGTAATAGAGTGTACGAATAGGATAGGGAATATTGATATCTGCTTCATCACAAGCTTTTTTGATGGCGATAATTGCTCTTGTTTGGACATGACGTACTTCTTTTTGTTCTGGATAAGTCCAATAACGAATAACAAAGTCGATCGAGCTATCGCCAAAATTTACCAAGTCTATTTCGGGAACGGGATTAGTAAGTACCCCTTCTACTCTTTTGATAGTTTTATTTAAAATTTCCGCAGCTTCTGATAGAGGAGTATTGTAATCAACTCCCACTCCTAAATCTGTTCGTCGAGAAACATAAGCAGTTCTCACTTTAACAGCATCAGTAAATACGTTGGCATTGGGTAAAAGTATTTTTTCTCCCTCGTAAGTACGAATTTGGGTAGTACGGATACTGATATTTTCTACTTTGCCTTGATAATCATTGATTACCACTTCATCACCGATGCGGAAAGGTTCTTCGATTAATAAAATAATACCCGCCAGAAAGTTTTTAACAATATCCTGAAAAGCAAAACCAATAGCAACAGAACCTATACCCAAAGTCGCAATAATATCGCCTAAGTCCAAGCCAGGAAAACCCACAACACAGGCAAATAATATTCCTACCATCCAAGTGCCTACATAAGTAGTTTTCTTGAGAAGTATCTGTAAAGATTTACTGCGTAATGCCTTTTCTCCAGCTTTACTCACCACTTTTTGACCGACTTGAGCGAAATAGCGGGTTAAAAATAAAATTATTAACCCACTTATTAAACCTGGTAAATTTTTAATGGCAGTACCCAGAAGCTCTTGTAAGCTTTGGAAAATAGTTTGTAGCAGTTCTGTCATAATCTATGCAGTTGACGACAAGCAAGAACAAATCTATTGAAACACTAGGTTTCAGTTTTGACCATGTACTTGTCAACTATTAGCTTGTCTAACAGCTTAGGGCTAATAGCTTACAATTTTTTTGTTTAACATCGCTTCACGATCGATGGTTATCAGTAATTAGATAAATTTAACTGATAACTTTTTACCGTTTACTGATAACTGTTAAACTCCAGCGTGTCCCAAAGCCAAACCAGCAACTAACATTCCTAAAACTAGAAAAGGTTGTGCGCTAGCTTGATATTTCACATCATTTTTAAGAGGATCGCGCAAGAAATACACATTCTGAAAAATGATTTGGGGAATTACTAACAACACCAAGATGAGCGCGTAGAGATTTTCGTGAATGGTAAGTAGATAACCAGCAATACCAGCTTGAAACACATCGATCGCGATAACACAAATCCAGGCTGCGGTAGTTACGCCAAACATAACGGGAAGAGATTTTAAACCTAAAGCGCGATCGCCTTCCACGCTTTTAAAGTCATTAACTACGGCAATACCCAATCCTGCAAAGCTATAAATTAGGGTCAGAATAACTATTGTCCAGTTTAATTCTCCAAATAAAGCATGCCCAGCCCACCAAGGTAAAGCAATGTAACTAGAACCGAGAGCATAATTACCTAGCCAACCATTCTGTTTGAGCTTTAAAGGAGGTGCAGAATAGATGTACGCTAAAAATGCACCGCCTAAGGTTAGACAAAGCATAATAGGAAATTCGTGTCCAGCCCAAAGATCGAGGAGATAAGATAAGCCTATACCAGCGAAGAGTAAAACCAAGATTTGAGTTACTACCTGAGGTATGGAGATTGCCCCTGAAGGAATAGGACGATAAGGCTCGTTAATCGCGTCTATTTCGCGATCGTAGAAGTCATTAATAGTTTGGGTATAACCTGCCATTAAAGGTCCAGATAAAAGCATACAAGCTGCTGCCATGAGAAAATTTTCTACTGACCAGGTATAGGCACCAGAAGAAGCAGCACCGCAGACTACTCCCCACATCAAAGGAATCCAGGTAATAGGTTTCATTAACTGCAACCTAATTTTCCAGATGGATTTTTCTCCATCGGCTGCACCTTTCATCCCTAGCAATTGACGAGTTCTGGAGCCTTTGTTCTCGTCTTGATTTTCTATTGCCGAATTAGTTTGACTAGAAGTAGAAGAGTCAGACATGACTTATTTTTTTAATTTTTAATTTTTAACTTTTAATCTATCTATCCTATCGTTACTTCCAAGTAGCCATTTTGAAATTTTGCTCCTGTTACGGGACGACCACTCCAAGCGGGAGGAAGGATTATATTTCTCCGTTGATCTCCTGCTTCAATGGTAATTTCTGGTCCATATTGAGTCAGTTTTACTTCTTTTTTAGCAAATCCAGGCAGAAATACCTTAATTTTCTTGTTTGATATCTCGAAACTAATTGGACTAGGAACATCCTTACTCTCACGGAAATTAGGTAAGCTATCTATTAAAGGTTGCCACTCGTTTTCATCGGTGGTGGGAAGAGAAGTGATAGTTAAGGGGTTAAACTCGGTTACTAAAGACTCGGTAGTTTCTCCTTGATTGAGCAAAACACCACCCACTGTCATGCCTATTTGCTGCGCGCTACCCCAAAAATATCTAGCCGTAGCCACTGCATCTGGTTTGGGAGTAGTTACTAAATAGGCGATTACTCTTTCGGGATTGCTTAACGCTGCCCTTCCCTTTTCTAATATTTGATTAGCTTCGTTAGTCTGTTCGGGAGCAAAATTGTCTGCTGTCCAAGATACATTGAGGACGGCACTAGTAACTGGTTGAACAAAAGGAGAGAGAGCTTTTACTATATCTGATTCGACAAAAATGCCTCGAAAACGGCGGATGTACCAGCTAAGTATTTCTGGCGTACCCATCATTCTCAAAGTATTAATGTCTCCCGAACCATCGTAGACAATTACATCATATCGATTGCTTTGGTCGTATTCACGAATGGCATTAAGAGCCAAAGCTTCATCCATTCCTGGGAGAATACCCAACTCTTGACCATAAACATTTTTGAGTATAGGCGATCGCAAATATTGGGCTTCTAGTTTTTTAACTTCTGACCAATTTTGCTCCAACAAAGTGGTTGCCTGTATTTGTACGACAGAGAGATTGGCTGCAACCTCTTGGGGTTTAGCTTCGGGGGTAATACCTAAGCGTAATCCCAAAGCGGGACCGGGGTCTTGTCCCACTAACAGGACTTTTTCCCCACGGCTAGCGAATTTTTTAGCAGTGGCGATCGCTACTGTAGTGCGACCAACACCGCCTTTACCTAAAAAAGTAATAATTAGGGACATATTAGTTTTTTTTCCTCTTGCCTGTCACCGCTTATCTTTATTGTTTTTATTATTATGATTATCCTACTGGTTTAATTTCATCTTCAAAAAACCAGGTTGCTGTCTTGTCATCAAATTGCACAACGACACCAACACCACTACCATCAGTCATTTTATATTCTCGAACTGTGCCAACTTTGCCTAGTTTATTGGCAACATTGCTGCTAACACGGTCTCTTAAACGTTGTACTTTTACTTTTTGCCCGATTTCCATTCTGCGCTTTATCCCAATCGAATTAAACATCTCACAGTTTAAAACAAAAATAGGTCTAGTCGAAACCCTTTTTACTTTGGGTTACTGTTTTTAGCTATGAGATTAAAATTTTTTGGAAAAATTTTTTTGTTTCTCGTGCTTCTCTTTTATGACAATATTTACTGACAATTTCCAAACCTCCCTCGATCAAAGTATGCTTAAGATCGGCATCATTTAAAATTTCTATAATTGCTCGAGCAAAAGATTCTGGTTTTTTTGGCGGAACCAGGAGACAGTTTTGTCTATCTATAGCATATTCAGTTACACCACCGACGTTAGTTAAAACACAGGCAGCACCACAAGCTATTGCTTCCAAGGCCGGACGACCAAAACCCTGAAAATCAGAACCATCTAAAAACACATCTGCGCTTGAATATAGTTCGGCAAGTCGGTCTCCATCGGTAATTTTTCCTTCATCGCGAAACTCAAAAGGAATATTGCGATTCTTCAAGTTTTCATCACCGAAGAGAATAATTTCTGTTTCGGGTATCTTTTCCTTAACAAGATGTAAAGCTTTAATAATATAAACAAATCCTCTTCTCGGTGTTTGGGGACGAGCCATGGCTATGACAACAGGATGATTGGGTTTACTGATATTCCTTGGGTAGAATAAGCCTAAGTCCATTCCCAGAGAAATTTTTGTGGTTTGATAACCATCTTGAGCAAGAAGTTTTGCTAGCCAGTCAGATTTGACAATTTTATGAGCAATTAGGTCATAGGTAGCTTTAACTTGCGATCGCATCTTTGGATCGCTTTCAGGATAAAACCAAGCTTCATAATCTTGCAGAAAATATGCACTTGATTTAACTCTGCCAATTTTGACTAATTCAGCAACCCAGTTGGCAGTCGTCCAAAAAGTAGCAACTGCAAGATCGGATTCTGGAAAATTTTGAAGTAACTCTTGCTCGCTCCTAAAAATAATCGGTTGGGTAAAAAATTTCCAATTTGCTACTTCTTCTTTTTGTATTGAAGGGGCAACAATTCTCGCTTCCACACCCAATAAAATCAATTCGTTGACTAATTGAATTACAGAAGAAATCCCCCCAGAAATACCAATACCTGGCAAAATATAAGTTACACGCAAGGGTTCGGGTCGAGTAACTTTCGCCACGAATTCTGGAGTGGCAATATCTCGCTTGGCTTGGGGTAATTTGTAGATTCCTTTAAGGGCTTCTTTTGCAACAGATAACCATTGGTGTTGATGCCAATAATGGCGCATCCCATGATAGGTTTCTCGCATAGATTGAACTGGGTCCCACTGTTGTAATGGAACTTTAAACAAATCCCGTGAAGGTTGGAGGGGATTTGCTTTGAGAAATTCCTTGAATTGACGTTCATATTCAGTTGACCAACGAACATCGAAGATTTGCCGATTTTTTTGGTAGCGAGTATCTCGCTCTTCTTTAAAGGAAGCTCTTCCTTGATGGTAAACGTATACATTATCGGCAACTACTGTACGATAGCCATTGGTAGTCAATTGCATGCAAAGGTCGGAGTCTTCACAGTAACCGCGGTCGTAGATTTCATCGAATAAACCTACTTTTTCCAATGCCGATCTTCGCAATAGCATACAAAAACCTACCCCTGTAACTACATCTGGATATTGAGGAGATAAATTTTGTGCCAAAAGGCTATCCATACCATAAAAGTTCGCTCCTGGCGCGATGGGGATATTGATGTTAGAAGCGTAATTGGTAAGAGGATTAACAGCAGCAATTCGCGGATCTGATTCAGCACATTGAATTAGGCGAGAAAGCCAATTAGGGGTAACAATAACATCACTATTGATTAAAACTACATAAGGTGAATTGCCGAGAGATATCCCAAAATTACTTGATTTTAAAAATCCTAAATTCCTAGAGTTTCGATGAAGAATTATTTGGGGATAGTTTTGTTTAAAATTTTCTAGGGTATGCTGAGTAACTCGATCGCTACAATCATCAATTATATACAGTCTTATAAGTATACCTGATACATTATCTAAGATTGAATAAACGCATTCTCTAAAATAAATTATTTGATTGTAGATAGGCAGCACGATATCTATTTCCATAATTAAATAATATCGCGATCTGTTCAGAGTTTAGGATTGTGTCTTATATGCAGTCTCTTCTTGTTTAATATGAGCCTGGAATTTCTGTCGATTTTGGCTCCATTTATCTTTTAAAAGAAGAACTTCTGAAACACTGGCCTTGTAGATTGAATATTCAGCAGCTTTCAGAAGCGCATTTTTTTGAATTTCTCGCCTCCATTCTGGGTCGGAGATTAGCTTAACGATTTCCGTATAACAGTCATTTTCTAAAGCCGTATCCACTAAAATAGCATTATCACCATCAATTGCATACTCATGAACTCCACCCTTTTGAGGCAGAACAACAGCGCATCCACAAGCCATCGCTTCTAATCCTGTACGTCCAAAGGCTTGATAATCAGATAAGTCCAAGAATATATCCGCTTTCCGCAGAAGTTCGGCAACTTGTTCTCTGATCAAAACACCATGATTTTTGAAGTCAAAGTTAATTTCTAAGTTATGAGTATTTAAATCTCGATCGTCACAACCAAAAACATGAATATCTATACTTGCTCCTAACTCTAATTTGAGCTTTTTCAAAATTTTCATTGTTCTGCTTGCTCCCCGTCGTGGAGTAGAAGGTCGAGCCATTGCAACTACTACAATTGGATCATTTTGATTTGGTATCATAAAATTTGGATAATAAACAGATTGATCGAGGCTAGAACTCACTTTCTCCACTTTGACGGAGTGTTTTTGCTCGACAATTTCACACAACCATCGCGTTTTGGCAAATAAAACTGTTCCAGGAATGAGATTGTAAGAATTCTTGGCAATTTCCCAACTGTGAGAACCTTTTTCATAGAACCAAGGTTCATAATCCTGAATATAGTAAGCAGGCATTATTGAAGAATTACTTTGCACGATTTTTTGTAAGATTTGTATGGAATTATTGATTGTTGCCACTACAACTTTAAATTGGGATGCATAATTGGTAAGGTTATCGAGAGTTTGATAACAATAGAATACTTCTTTGCTTTCTATTAACTCAGGATAGTTAATATGATAGTTTTGTATATGTTTTTGCTGAATAGCTATTTGGGCATCAACTCCAACTTTTCTCATGCCAACTGCTTCCTGAACAACAGAGTGAACACCACCACCACCTGGTCGAACAGGTAAAAGAAAAAGAATACTAAAAATCGATGTTGGGTTAATAGATCCTTTGACTGAATGCCCCCCTAGACATAACTCAATTGCGTAACCTATATCATTCAGAGTTTTATTGTGGCGCATCTCTTTGATAAGATTATCGATATATGTTTTTCCATGTTTTCTCTTTAGTGCTTTACCTCCAGCTTGAGCTAGTACCTTGCGGGTTTGGTGTCCATAACTCTTAGATTTTGAATGGTAAACGTATGCGTGATCTGCTATTGCCAGTTCAAAATCAGCATTTGCAGCTCTCAAACAATAATCATTTTCTTCACCATATCCTTTGGGAAAATTTTCTTCGTCAAGATAGCCAATTGCTTCTATCAAATTTCTCTTAATCACAAAACAGAATCCATTGAGGAAAGGAACACGTGGAAAAATTTTTTGAGAAGCTAGATTTACTATTTCCGCAAAGTCATTTACACTGAATCCTTCAGGCAATGAATTGATTGCCCAATCTCCTTTATCATCAAATAATTTCGGTACAGATTGCCAACTTGCAGCATTTGAAAGAGGTCCTACAATTCCGATACGAGGATCGCTCTCAGCACATTCTAATAATCTTTCTATCCATAGTTTGGAAACAATGGTATCACTATTTAAAAGAATAGTATAATCACCTTGAGAAGCTTTTAAACCTTTATTTGCTGCTTTAGTATAGCCTTGTGCAGTAGAATTTTCTATCAGTACACAGTGCTTTCGTTTGGATGAGAAGTATCTTAAATATTCTGTTGTTTGCTCATCAGAGCCATCATTAACAATAAATAAAGTATATTCTCTATAAGTATTATTTTCTATGGATTCAAGACATAATTTGACATCATCTAAAGCATTATGAACACAAACAATAATATCAATACTGAGTGATGTATCAGCTAAATGTTTCAAAGGAGATTGACGGAATAATTCATAGTTGGTTTTAGGTAAATAGGAGTTGTTTTTAAGATAATTTTTCTTGTTTAAAGATTTAATTGTAATATGTTTGTTTCGAAAATCATCCTGCCATGTTTGAAAAATATTGACTAATTTTTTTTGATGCTCTTGAGGCGATGGTTCTATGGATTTAAGTAATATTTTTCGATAAATTACGTATATTAGATTTCCCAGTTTCCAACGATTGGACTCTACCATAGAGGTAACCAAGCTATCGAATTGCTGAATTACATTAACTAAATTTTCAGCACTTGGATGTAATTCTTTCTGAGTTTGTTCTAGTTGAGCTTGAGTTTGTTGCTGCTTTGACTTAGCTTGTTTGAGTTGAGTTGAAGTTTGCTCTAGTTGAGTTTGAGTTTGTTGCTGGTTTAACTTAGCCTGTTTGAGTTGAGCAGAAGTTTGCTCTAGTTGAGTTGAAGTTTGCTCCAGTTGAGCCTCCGTTTGTTCTATTTTGGCTTGAATACTTTTGTGCTTTTTTTCCAAATTGCGGATAGCTAACCAGTTCTGAAATGCCTTTACTCTGTAACGAGAGGAGTTTATTTCTGGGCACCATGATTGACCATCAGCTTCATCAATTCGGTTTGCCTTTAATTCCAGTTCTTTATAGATATTTAGTGCTTGAGGGAAATAATGATTGACTATGGTTGCTCCAGGAACATTAGTGATTTCAGTCCGTAACAAAGAATTATCGTAGATTTTTGTGTCAGGAACAGATAAATTAATGTTAAATTTACTGTTGATTGTGTCAATAAAAAGTTTTGTATTTTCAGTTACTTGATAAATACTAGTTAAGTGACAACGCTCAGGAAATTTATCGTAAAATTCAAGAATTTTTTGGTTATAGTTAGACCATATTTTTACTGCTAAGTCAGGATGACTGAGAAATAGTTGATTGGGATGACCAGAAATTAGTTCTTCAACACTTCGACGATACAGTGAATCTACTACTTCCCAGGGAGAGCGATAAACTAGTAAAAAAAAAGCCTCTGGAAGTAAATCCGCCCAAAAATCTAAGAAAAGAGTTGTTCTGGGATCTTTCCACCCCCATATTTGGCTTCGAGAATTTTCTGCAATAATCTTTTTTGCTTCTTCTTTATAATGTTCCTCTACATCAATTTTTTCTTGTAGAGTATAACCAGCATCGTTCATTCCTTGAGATTGTAAAATTTTTTTATGTAAATCAAGGAAGTCGAGATTTTCAAAGTGACCTTTAGAATTACTCCTATTAGAACCCATCAACTTTGTGCCGATATCTACTCCAGCATTTTGGCATATTGACGCTGTAAGCGAAGTTCCGGAGCGATGCATTCCTGTGATTACAATAATTGACTGTTCAACTCCCTTTGTCTGCATAAATTTCTGCCGATCATTACTAGGATGATTATACATAGAGATAATAAATTAACAACTCAAATTATTTTCTAGTTTTTCAAATGCCAAGGGAATTCTCCAAAATAGATTATTACAAAAAACTAAAGGTATGAAAGGGGTGAGATGAACTGTATAAAATTGTCAATATGATCTATCTGCTAACGGTTAACTATTACTCTACGTCACTGATTGCTCGATTAATTCAATCCCTTCCTTCTCAGCAGGAAATAACTTATCAAATTGTAATTGTTAATAACTCTCCAGCAGACCAAGAGCTAAAATTGCTAGAGAGCGATCGCCTAAAAATTATAGAGTCTCAAACTAATTTGGGCTTTGGTAAAGCTTGCAATCTTGGACTGATGAAGATTTATGCTCAAGATCCTCAGGGGATAGTCTGGATTATCAATCCCGATACTTACTTAAGCTCAAACATTTTAGAGAAAGTACCAGTATTTTTTGCCAGCCATCAAGAAATTTCTATTCTCGGTACTCTCATCTACACGCCTAAAGATAAACTTTGGTTTGGTGGCGGTTGTTTTATCCCTCAGCTAGGTGCTATCTTCTCCACCAACTTGTTTTCTGCCAGACCAGAAATAGACTGGCTGCCCTGTGATTGGGTTAGTGGTTGTAGTCTGCTGATTAATTTAAGTCTCTTTAAAAGCTGTCCTCAATTTGACTCTGCTTACTTTCTCTACTACGAAGATTTTGATTTTTGTCGTCGTTATGCTCTTCAGGGTCATCAAATTGCAATTACTAATCAGCTAGCAGTCGTTCACCAACCTTCTTCGATCGCCAACCGAAATATGGCCATCAAATTGCAGCATAGTACTTATAGCTATCTCCTAACTCTAGAAAGATATGCCAATCCATTAATTTTTTGGCTCAGATTCTTCCGTCTCTTTCTCTTCTCGCTGATTTTGTTGGGAATAAAACCTCAAGCTGCTCTTGGTAAATTTGTTGGTATATTAAACTATTTGCGCCATTTATAAGTATTGGTATTGAGAATTAATTATTCAACTGCATTTAAATAATGCTCGACAGCTTCATCAACATTTCCAGAAAACTTGATTTGCCCTTTGTCCAGCCAAATACCTTTTTGACACCACTGTTGGATAAACTTCAAATCGTGGGATACTACTAAAATTGTGGTATTGGTATCCCAAAACTTTTCTATTCTTGTTCTACTCTTTTTTTTAAAACGTACATCTCCTACAGAAAGGACTTCATCGAGAATAAGGATATCTGGTCGAACATCTGTGGCGATCGCGAACCCCAATCTAGCCTTCATCCCAGAAGAAAGAGCTTTAACAGGTGCGAAAGCATATTCCTCTAACTCGGCAAATTCCAAAATTGACTGTATTCTTTCAATCATTTCTTTCCGCAAGAATCCCAACATGACGCCATAAAGAATGATATTGTGAGTGACAGACATGGCAGGATCTAGACCCGCTCCTAATTCAATCAGAGGAGCAATATTCCCATAAACATGAACCGAGCCAATTGTAGGTTGCAAAATTCCCGAGATTACTTTAAGTAGGGTTGATTTTCCCGAACCATTAGAGCCAATAATTCCTACCGTTTCGCCGACTTCAATATTTAAATTAATTCGGTCTAAGACTAATTTTTTAGTTGGTTTGCGGTATTTACCTTCTAGAAAAGATAATAAACTTTTTTTGAAGTCATAAGAAAACTCTTCTTGGGTTCGTCTCCATAAAGAAATCCCGTTTAGACGAATAGCTTCCATTTACAATAAGTCCATAAATTGATGTCGTAAATTCTTAAAACATAGCCATCCTAATATACAGACTATTACACTTCCAAGCAATGCTCCCCAAATCAAGCTTAAATCTGGTAGATCTCCAGATAAAGTAATTTGACGGATACTCTCAATGATTTGCGCTAAGGGATTTAATAATACAAAAGGTCGAATTTTTTCTGGGACAACATCTGCTGGATAAAAAACTGGTGTACCAATTCTTAATCCATAAACGGCTACTTCATAAAAATAAGGAATATCTCTAAAAAATACGTACAAAGCACTTAAAATAAACCCAGTTCCTGTAGAAACTAAAGTTAAAGCCAGCAGTGGAAACAACAACGCTAACGAATTTATTACGTTTCCCGATATTATCACTGCCATAATTGCCAATAAAGGAAGTGTTGCCATCACAAATTGAAACAAATTAGCTGTAATCATTGATGCGGGAAAAACGCTAATAGGTAGACTAATCTTGTTTAAAAGAGAGCCATTAGATACCACGCTGCGCATTGCTTGTGATGTAGAAGCAGCGAAAAAGTGCATCGTTACTAACCCAGTAAATGCTGCCAATATATAGTTGACAATTGAATTATCATAGTACGAAGCAAACGCTGTTCCCAAAACTGCTGCATAAATAACTGTCATCATTAGTGGATTTAATAATGACCAAAAGACTCCTAAAAAGGAGCCTCTGTATCTTCCCTTAAGATTGTTTTCTACTAGTACATACAGTAGTTCCCAGTATCGCTGTAGTTGCGATCGATTAGGGGTATTTTTCAGGGATAAGGACATAGAAAGATTTCAACAATACGGTAGCACGAGTTAAGAACACATTTTAGCAAAGATAAAAACGGTTCTTTCTCAATAATCTCTTGGAAAACTTACTGCTCTAATATCAACAAATTAATTTCAAGGTACGTTCTCAAATAAAGATTGACGTCGTATTTTTACTACCGCAATCTTACTGACCTCAAATTATTACCGTGACATTACGGTTTTAACTACTTTGATAATAGCCTCAGTCAGGAAAAGCGCTGGTTGGTTGGTTATATACCTTTACCCTATAAAAGCAAATTTAGTAGTACTGACAAAACTAGTTTTAAGAACTCTCCACCCTATCGACTAATAGTATTTGGTCATATTAATACTAATAGACGTTTAGATATTTTATTAGAAGCATTATCTACTTTTACCGATAAAAATTGCTTTACTTTAGATATCTATGGTCAAATTTGGGATAAAGACTATATAAACTTGTATCGTATTTTAGAGTAACATCTAAAGATTGAAGCCCAGTAGCATCGCTAATTGAAATTGGTACACTAACAGTAGCTCCTGGCGCACCTGTCAAAGTATCAGCAACGATTAAATACAGAAGGATTAAAACGATAACAATAACCAAGTGCTTCATAAATGTTCATCATCTGGCAATCCTATCTCAGTTATGGAGTGGTATTCATCTACAATAGACCCTTAAAGATTGATAAACTAATCTTGAGAAGTAACTTATTGCGGGAGAAAAACCTTTGCTAGACGAAAAAGCAAAAAAAACTATGCTGCGTAAAATTCCCCACGGACTTTATATTTGTGGAGTTAGAGACGGGGAAGAAATGAATGGCTTCACTGTTAGCTGGTTAATGCAGTCTTCTTTTAAACCCCCACTAATTGTTAATTGTGTCAAACAGGGTACTGGTTCTCACGACATGATTGAAAAAACCAAAGTATTTACTATTAGTTTTTTAGAAGATGGACAAAAAGATTTAGCAGCTAAGTTTTTTCAGCCTAAAAGTAGGGTAGGTAATAAGTTTGAAGATGTAGAATTCTATCAGGGGGCAGAAACAGGTTGTCCGGTTATTAAAGATTCTTTGGGCTACATTGAATGTAAAGTCGTCGGTATCGTAGACGAAGGCGATCATACCGTCTATGTATCAGAAGTCATCGGTTCTGGAATTCACCGCGAAGGGAAACAACTCCTTTTAGAAAGTACTGGTTGGAGCTATGGCGGTTAAATTCAGTAATCAGTTCTTTAATTGGTGAAATACAAATCTAAACTTCTTAATATAAAGATCTCCCTGTTCCATGATGTATTCAGTCAAATTAGATTAGACCCTCATGCCTTTAATTCAAGTTAAATCATCCATCTCTAAACCAGAACAAGCTGCGGTAGAAAGTTTGCTCAAAAATCTATCGGCTAATTTAGCCAAACATTTAGGTAAACCAGAATCCTATGTAATGACGGCTTTTGAATCTGATGTTCCTATGACTTTCGCTGGTACTTTCGATCCAGTTTGCTATGTAGAAATAAAAAGTGTAGGTAATATGAGTTCTACACAGACAAAAGCAATGAGTCAAGATTTTTGTCAGCAAATTAGTGAAAAATTGGGAGTGCCAACGAAACGAATATATATCGAATTTAATGACTCTAAAGGATATTTATGGGGTTGGAATAATTCTACTTTTGGCTAGCTTTTGTTTGAGGTTTGGCCTGAGGGGGTGACAAGCAATTTATAAGGTAGGTAGGGCAGGCTTTTCAGACGAGCGGCTGCTGAAAAGATAGACCCCATATATAGCGAGCGCATAACGAAAGAATCAGCTTTAGAGGTTTTAGATCTCAAAATTTGGCTTAAATCTGAGAGAGCGATCGCAACCCCTAAAAGCCGGCCCTGCCTTAAATCCAAGTATGTTGTCACCCCGTCAGCTATTACGCATTTAGTTTGTTGGTTGTGACTGACGGGGAGACTGGGAGACTGGGAGACTGGGAGAGGATTTAGGTGATTTCCGAGAAAGAGTGTACCTAACTACCGAGGGCTGGAAATCTTTTGCTAAAGTTTTTATTCGCGGATTTCAGCTCCTAGTCAAAGTCGTCGTCGCCAAGGGAATTAAAGAACCGATTATTTTCTGGTCAACTGATCTGACCTTGAGTGCAGTTCAAATTATTGAAATCTACGGGGCTCGGTTCTCGATTGAATTAGCGATCAGAGACTTGAAACAGCATTTTGGTCTGGCTCACAAGAGCGTGTTCTGTCGGTATCGCGATCGACCGCTTCGTTCATCTGGCTTGCGTTGCTTATTGTCTCTTTGGCTTATTCCAAAGGCAACAACTCCAGTCCGACTGGATGCCCAAAGTTTCTCCTCTGCATTCCGAGTTGAGTTTTTCTCGTCTCAGTCGAGGACTTCAGCATTTTGCCATTAGTCGTGTGCTTTCGACTAAGTCCGCTTAGTCAAGCGGACTTCCCGCCACATTCTTCTGAGATAGACCGAATTCTCCGCTTGGCTGCCTAACCTCACCAGTTTCAAGTTTTGATGACGAGGCCCAGAATCTGAATTTCTGGGTGAATTTCTGCAAAAGTATAGGCTAAATATTGAGCTGCGAGCGAAAAGTAGAAACAGCGATCGAGAACCAAGATAGGAAAAATCTCTGACCTCTATCCTAAGAATTAGTAATTAAAGAATGCTCGATAACTACGCAATACTGTTCGGTTAAGGGTCAAGTGCGATCGCTTCAAACAAAAAGTTGTCAGGTGATTTCTAACAAAGAATATACCACCTTTCATAGATGGATCCAGTTACGCAGCATTAGTTTTACCTTTTTAAAGGTGGTATAT
>JASJDJ010000221.1 GCA_030065635.1 Xenococcaceae cyanobacterium MO_188.B32 | reverse complement strand
AAGTCCTGATCGCTTCGTGGTCATAGCGATCGCCTAAAATTGTCTCTCTATCTCCTGTTAAACGGCTGAAAGCCTTGTACAGAGGCTTATTGCTCTCATTTATTAACCAACTCCATTTAAAAATAAGCGAACGGTGAGTCATTATTTCCATTAAACTAATCTAAGAATTATTGATTGACATCGGTAATATTATTTATTTTCTTGCCAAGCTAAAATCAATAATGCATTGAGAATGGCAGCAGCTACAGGAGAACCTCCTTTTCTTCCCTCCACGCGAATTTGAGGTACATCGATCTTTGCTAAGGCTTGTTTGGATTCGACTACAGCAACAAAACCGACAGGCACGCCAATAATTAAAGGTGGATATGTGGACGAATTAACCAACTGAGAACACAATGCTAGTAAAGCGGTAGGAGCATTACCAATAACATAAATTGCTTCGGGATATTTTTGCCAGCAACGAAGTAAGCCGGTTTCTGTACGAGTTTTACCAATATCGGCTACTGAAGCTTGTTCGACGGCGGTAATTACAGGATTATTGAATGTTTTACTCACTAAAGTAAGAATTCCCTGTTTTACCATAGTTACATCCGTGATAATTGGCACTCGATCGCGCAAAGCAACTATACCAGACTCGATCGCCCTGGGACTAAATTGCAGCAATTGAGTATATTCAAAATCAGCAGTAGCATGAATTACCCGACGGACGAGCGCGTATTCGTGAGGAGTAAAATTATGAGTACCGATTTCTCGCTCGATAATGGCGAAACTCTGTTCTAAAATCGGATGATTCAGCTGATTCAAAACTTGACTGTCGCCCAATCTGGTTCTCGATAGTAGTGAATCATATTATCAAATTTGTGTAGCTGAACTTGATGGATAGTTAAAATTTGTTCCTTAGTTTCCATAAGTCGCTCGTTAATCTCAGAGATAACATTGCTAAGATTATCTTTTTCTCGATCGTTAGCTATCTCTCCAAAATAGCCTAAAGTAATATGGGCAGTATAATCATACTGTTGTTCGATCCCTAAACCCATTAAAGTTCTGTTCTGATAGATAGAGCGACGTAACTGTACGATCGAATCGTAGCTTTCTCGGTCTTTGGGAACTAAACAAGCTACTATGGCTCTTGGTCTGATCGCCAATCCTAATAACTGCCAAGCGACTGGTTGAGTCACAGAAATAGTTTGTTGATATCGATCGAATATTGCTTTAATTTCTTTTCTTAATTCTCGTTCAAAATTGGCATCTTCTTCTACAGCTTGGCTATAGGCATTTTCCCAAATCAAATCTGCCAAAGTTAAATGAAAAGTTTCTGGTGGTAAAGGTACTAGTAAATCCGAATCTATCTTTTGCTGTAGTTTTTGTTGTAGTGTTTCTAAGTGAGTATAAAACTCTGTATTAGCGGAATCTTCTTGACCTAGAGGAGTAATAACAGTGTACCCGGGAAAATCCGCTGGCTTACCCGCAACAAACTTAGGAGATGATTGAATGCTCTTTAACTGAGTCTCATGACTCGCTGGTAGGGTCTGTCTGGCTACTCGGTTGATATAGTCTTGATAGGTTTCGTCCAATCTGAATTATCCTTTACCAATTGTTTTTCTAAATTGTAATGTTAATTTAGTTGTGATGCTAGAAAAAAGATAGGCATTGTTGTAACCTAACTCCTAACTCCTAACTCCGAATTACTAACTCTTCTAGTCATTTCAAATAAATTTTGGGCTTGAGAAGTAAGAAATCCTTCAAACAATTTGGTTTGATTATCTCCAATAGCGATCGCATTTCTTTGAGCAATTTCGTAATAGGCATAAGTCCAAGGAATTTGTGTTAACTCCCCGCTATCGTTTTTAACTGTAACCATCTCCGTGACTGCTTGAGTGGCTGTTTGACGCAAACCATTCCCTTTACTTCCTTCAATCTTATCTTTCATGGGAATACCTCGGGCTGCTAAACCACGGGCAGTAGTTTCAATATCTGGATAGAGGGAGGTATTTTGACGATTTACATAGCCTGTAAAATGATTGACGGCATAACCATGTATCAATACCCAAGCACCATACTGACTGACAGCATTAACGGCTTCCACTACAGATAGTTTAGGGGGTTGCCAGGGACGGGTAAAGACTTCTTGTAGTTGGCTGACTATATTTTCTATTTCTGGGCTATTAGATGCTGTTTCTAGCTGCTGAGTGAAAGCTGGTAGACTAAAAAAGTTGCCTGAAATAACGCTTTGTTCGATTTGTCGGGCGATCGCAATTGGTAGAGAATCAACAATTAATTCACTGATAAACAGTTTAGGTAGATCGAAACGTTCTTGTTCGGGATGACGATAGTGATGGGCATAAAGATATTTATCGGGAAATTCGTATTCTCCAGCCAATTCATAACCCAAAGCTTTAACTAAATTAGCAAGATAGGGAATACCTAAATTTATTTTTCCCTCAGGGCGATCGATAGTTAAACGCAAGGAACGAAAAGCAATATGATCGTTAGCAGTCTTACCTCCTGCTTCCTCAATCATCTGCTGATAAATACGAGCATATTCGACACGCTTACTATAATCTTGCCAAAGACGCTCCCATAACTGATTAATAATCTGAATTTTATTCATTAGATATCTTGCCAGAGTAAACTTATTATCAATATTTTCAACTCCCTACTAACTACTAACTATTAACCACTAACTACTCACTTATCACCCGTTCCAAAATTTCCAAGGCTACTTGAATTTGTTCGCTACTAATTACCAAAGGAGGACAAAAGCGAATTGCTGCTTTACCGCAACCGAGTAATAATAAGCCATGATAGAAAGCCTTATCTACAATCTGATTTCTCAGTTCGGGATTGAGATTACCTTCAGTATCTAAAAGATCGACCGCTACCATTAACCCTTTCCCTCTAGCCAGAGAAACTTGCTTGAATTTTTGGGCTAGTTTATTCAAACCTGCTTTTAATTCTTCTCCTCGCTGACGGGCATTATCGATTAATCCTGCTTCCAACAATGACAGAGTGACATTAGCAGCAGCACAAGCCACGGGATTACCCCCAAAAGTTGTGGCATGAGAACCAGGTTGCCAAGTCATAATTTCTGGACGAGAGAGGATTGCCCCCAGAGGTAAACCACTAGCAATTCCTTTGGCTAGGGTAATAATATCTGGCATTACGCCCCAATGTTGGATGGCGAATAGTTTACCTGTTCTGCCCATACCTGATTGGACTTCATCTACTACCATCAAAATACCGTGGCGGTCGCAAATTTCTCTAATCCTGGCTAAAAAGCCCTCCTCTGGTACGATGTATCCGCCTTCTCCTTGGATCGCTTCTACAACTATGGCTGCTATTTCTTGGGGTGGCAAGATAGTGGCAAATAGTTGTTGTTCTAAATAATCCAAACTAGCGTGAGTGCCATAGGGAATATGACTTACCCCAGGAAGAAGAGAACCAAAGCCCTTACGCTGCACTTTTTTAGAACCAGTTAAAGACATTGCCCCATAGGTACGTCCGTGAAATCCACCCAAAAAAGCCAGAACGCGATCGCGTTTAGTATAGTAACGGGCTAACTTAATCGCTCCTTCATTAGATTCTGCCCCAGAATTAGTAAAGAAAACACGAGCGCGAACACCTTCAGTTAAAGGAAAAGGAGCGCGAGCTGCTAAACCTTCAGCTAGTACTACCATCGGTTCATAGTAAAAATCTGTCCCCGACATATGCAATAAGTTACCCGCTTGCTGTTGAACCGCTTCTACTACTTGAGGATGAGCATGTCCTGTTGCTGTTACGGCAATACCCGCAGTCATGTCTAAAAAAACATTACCATCTACATCTTCCACCATGCAGCCTTCACCTTTGGCTACAACTAAAGGGTAACCACGAGTATAAGAAGGAGAAGTAACCGCTAAATCTCTGGCAATTAATTCTTGAGCGCGTTTTCCTGGCAAAGAAGTAGACAATCGAGGTACTTTCGGCAAATTAATTTTTAAAGACGTGCTATGCATGAAAGCCACTAAGGAGAAGAATCAATAAGCAAATTTAGTTGCTTTATTTTCTAGTTTGGCATTTCCGAGCTTAGATTGTCTTTGAATGTAGTAACTTTTAATACGGTTTTCTGAAAAATTGGGCTATTATATAGATAAGTTTATGGAAAATTAAAAAAACATTTATTTTAATTTATGATGAGATTATATTCCTAACTAAGAACTAAAGGAGATAAAACCTTTGATTCAAGCAACTCTACACCAGCTAAAAGTATTTGAAACAGTAGCCCGCCACGCCAGTTTCACTCGTGCTGCTGAAGAGTTATTCATTACTCAACCTACGGTATCCAGTCAAGTCAAACAATTAACTAAAGCCATAGGTTTACCTCTGTTTGAACAAATTGGCAAAAGCTTATATTTAACTGATGCGGGTAAAGAGCTATTGGCGACTTGTCACGATGTTTTTGAACGACTAAATAACTTTGAGATGAAAATAGCCGACCTTAAAGGCACAAAACAGGGACAATTAAGGTTGGCAGTAATTACCACTGCCAAATATTTTGTTCCCCGCCTCCTGGGCTCTTTTTGTCAGCATTACCCTGGCGTTGATGTGGCATTACAAGTAACTAATCATCAAGAAATTCAAAGACGGATGCTAGAAAATGAGGACGACTTATACATAGTAAGCAATCCACCCCAAGAAATAGACTTGCGTAGTCAAGCATTTTTAGATAATCCTTTAGTAGTAGTAGCTAATAAAAATCATCCCTTAGTCGGTCAAAAAAATATTGCGCTAAAACAACTCAATAATTTACAGTTTATTATGCGAGAGAAAGGCTCTGGTACCAGAACAGCAGTCCTAGATTTATTTACTAAAAACAAAATTTCGGTCAACGTCAAACTCGAACTCGGTAGCAATGAAGCCATCAAGCAAGCGATCGCTGGAGGATTAGGTATCTCTGTTTTGTCGGAACACTGTCTAATTTCTGAGGGTATAAGTGGAGAATTGACCATTCTTGATGTAGATCATTTTCCCATTAAACGTCGTTGGTATGTATCTTATCTAGCAGGCAAGCAGCTATCTGTAATTGCCCAAACTTTCTTAGATTATCTTTTAGCCGAAAGTAAAAATATTCCTTTGCCCTCTTACCGAATGGCAGCTAGAATTTAGAGTCTATCTATCTTCCCCCTCAAACAAAACCATTAAATACAAACACCCTCCCCGACACCAGCTTTTTGGCTCGGGGAGGATGTATGGTTATGAAAGTGCTTTATTTATACAGTTCTGTGGAAAGTTGCAAAGCAAGGATTCCAGGCAATAATGCTAATACCAAAGCCATAATAACTTGAGTATCGGTTAAAGACATAGTCAAAAACTCCTAATCAAAAAAAAGATATTCATCAACTAATTTGCTCTATAATTGACCCCTTACCAAACAAATCGTTACAAGATGCAACATAATTGATAAATGGAAGCAGGAAAAAAACAGGTAAAAATCTTGTTAATATCTTAGCTCTATTGTCATATACTATGTGTCAAAGCTATTAATGCTAGAAAATATTATTGATTTTCCTCTCGATTCAGGTATTGAAACTTTTTTCTTATTAGTAATCCTGATTTCTCTAGAAGCAGTGTTATCCGCAGATAACGCGATCGCTCTCGCTGCTATCTCTCAAAGTCTGAAAAACAGTGAACTACAACGACAAGCTTTGAATATAGGCTTAATATTTGCTTATGTTTTAAGAATGCTATTAATTTTAACCGCTACCTGGGTAATTCGATTTTGGCAATTTGAATTATTAGGGGCTTTTTATCTCTTGTGGTTAACATTTAATTACTTTACCTCTCAAGAAGATGAATCTAATTCACACCATACCTTGGGTTATTCTTCTTTATGGCAAGTAATTCCTCTAATTGCTGTTACAGATTTAGCTTTTTCTCTCGATAGTGTTACTACCGCGATCGCGATCGCTGACGAAATTTGGCTTATTCTTTTAGGTGGTACGATTGGTGTAATCACCTTAAGATTTTTAGCGGAATTATTTATTCGTTGGCTAGAAGAATATACTCATTTAGAAGATGCAGGCTTTATTACAGTGGGTTTAGTTGGGTTACGCTTACTAGTTAGAGTCATCCAACCAGACTGGGTACCGCCAGAATTGTTCATGATTTCCATTGTATTTGTCTTATTCATTTGGGGTTTTTCTAAACGCAACGAAACTGAAGAAAATCCTCCTGGAAAAAATGAAGATTCGCCTGATTTAGTTAAAGTTTCTTCAGAAAAAGACCAATAAAAATTCAGAATGATTTTGGTTTAGGTGAGATGCCCTCAAAAAGTACCTTTTCTGTTTAGTTATCTGTCTTAACTCTATTTATTCAAGCACCTTAAAGTACGACTTAAACTATATGTTCAGCAAAATTAACAAAATTAGATAGGGAAAAACAGGAGAAAAATAGAGAATATAAATAACCTACTTTTCTCCTGAGAACAACCATAACTTTTTCCGAACGGTTCTTATTTATAATGATGTGATAAAGTAAGCAATTTTTCTTCGTGATAATTACCTAAATTATTTCTCTAGTTTAATTATTGTCTCCGTATTTTAGCTGAAGAAATATTTGGAGCAAATTAAGTATACTTAAAAAATTGACTAAAATTTTCTTCTCAAGAAGATAATTAAATTATCTAGTCTTTTTGAGTTAAATAAAGCATTTTTGGGAGTAGTGACTGATAACTGGGAAGAGGGTAATGGCTGTATTTCCCAACGGTGAACTCTCCCAAGTCTATCTCCCCCAGGCTTTTATCACGGATCCATGACGAGGAAACCTTAGGGGCTGTGGTACGGAGCGTATGAACTTGCAGGAGAAACCCCGGCAGACAGTCTTTTGAAAACCTGCGTCGCACTCATGTCAACGCTCCACGACAAAGTTTGGCTCTCACCAATTTGAGACACTCTATAGTTTCTGCTGATAATCTTCTAGCAGATCGAGTAGATTAGTTTGACATTGCTTTGGTAATAGATCGATTAGGGGTAATTCTGTTTTTCCTCCACCTAGTTTAACTGGAATATCACGGAGAATTGCTGAGAGTTCATCTTCATTGAGAGAATTATCGAGCAATAAAGAATAAAGCCTATCTGCTAAAACAGTATGTAAATGAGCATCAGATAAGTAAAGATGCCATTTAGCTACATCTATGTAAATATTTTCTCCGATTTCGGCAGCTAAAGCTTCAATTGCTTCGGTATTATTAGCCATTGGATTCTAAGGAATAGTCGGCGATCGCGATAATATAAATCAAATGAACAAGTAAAATCCCTGCCCAGATTCCTGTTACCGAGATAAGCCACGACCAATCCGCTTGCTTAATAGCATCGACAAACCACAATCCTGAATTGATAGCAGCAAATATACCTACATGAATCGCAAAATTCATGCGATCGTCTAAACGCCTATATTCAGGGTCTTTACGGTCTGGTTTGCGGGGCCAACGAGGGGGCATAGGCAACTAAGATAAAATAACTAAACAAGGAATAAAACCTAACTTTTATTGTAAGGGTTTAGTTAGACTTTTCCACAGCAAAATAGTCTCCAGATTTTCCGCCTGTTTTACTTACAAGACGAATATTGGCAATTTCCATTGATTTTTCTCTAGCTTTTGCCATGTCGTAAAGAGTTAATGCAGCTACAGAAACAGCAGTTAAAGCTTCCATTTCTACTCCCGTTTCTGCCTTAGTTGTCACAGAAGCACGAATTTGATATCCGGGTAATTTTCTATCTGCTGTAATATTCACTTCAATTTTGTGTAGCGGTAGGGGATGACACAAAGGAATTAAGTTGGCAGTTTGTTTGGCAGCCATAATTCCTGCTAGTTTTGCCGTGCCTAAAACATCTCCTTTTGGTGCGTTGCCAGCTTCTATTGTCTCCAAAGTTGCCCGAGACATTCTTATTTGTCCTGTTGCTACTGCTTTACGAAGGGTAGACTGTTTATCGGATACATCTACCATCTGTAATTCTCCTTGGCTATTGAGATGGGAAAGATAATTATTTGAGTTTGATTCTTGCATCATTAAGTTTCCTTGTGTTAGTATTATTTTCTGTTGAGTAAATTTAGCAAACAGCTAAAATCCAACTTAAGGGCGTGTAGCTCAGTGGACTAGAGCACGTGGCTACGGACCACGGTGTCAGGGGTTCGAATCCCTTCTCGCCCGTAAATCTTGTTCTAAAGTGTCACAAGGGTTTCGCTCCCTAACACCATAATCCGAAGCCTGTATAGTACCCACTTAGTACCCAAAATACCTCAAAAAGCACGATCTCGCTAAGCAAAAATTCCTATCTTTATCAAATCTTTTTTTATATATATTTTCTTTCTGTAAAGTGCGATCTCAAAATAAACCGATCGCACCTATCATTAACTGGCAATTCTGTCAAATCAGCTATTTACTCTTTTTCTCTAGTTCGGCTACATAATACCATGTGTAACCTATAAATATTATGGATTCAGAGCAGAAAGAGAATGAGCGTAAATAAAAATCGTGTCACGAATTCGTGTCACGATTTTATTTTACGCACACCCTCAATTCAGAAAATAGGTCTACACAAAGTCGGGGTAAAAGTCTACACTACCTCTACAGAATAAGGATTTGAGGTATTTACTATTAGCTTAAAGAAGAGAGAGAACACATTCCCCCCCAGCCCGCTTACAAAGAAAAAGAAATTGCCCCGCCCGTCGTATACTGTCAAGTACTCTACTACCAATATTCAGTCTGAAATTCACCCCACGGGTTTTACTGGTCAATCGCGCAAGGTGTTACCCGCTTTTCTCACAAAATCGGCGATCGCTAAAGCTAAAAGCCCGATCCGATCTAGGTTTGAGAGGAGCGATCGCCTTAAGGAGAAAAAGACAGTCTGTGGTGAGAATTAAGTT
>JASJDJ010000220.1 GCA_030065635.1 Xenococcaceae cyanobacterium MO_188.B32 | reverse complement strand
TAACAGAATAGGGTCGGTTAGACCCGAATATACGCCTGTGGACAAGCAGTTGCCGACAACCTTGGTCGAAGCAGGAAGATAACTCTAATGGACAACTTTAGATAAGTTTATCGTAACAGCAGTCTACCGTATCCACCACCACCAGGAGTTTCAATCACAAATGTATCCCCTGGTTGCATTTCTACGATAGCGGTACTATCTAATTGTTCTATCGTCTTGTCTCGTCTTTCGACATAGTTTGTACCAACTTTACCCGCTTCTCCACCTTGTAAACCAAAAGGAGATATGATTCTATTACTAGATAATATTCCCGCAGTCATTGATTCTAAAAAAAGAACTTTTCTAATTACGCCGTTTCCGCCTGAATATTTGCCCTTACCTCCACTATCAAGACGCAAGCTAAAGCTTTCTAACATTACAGGATAACGAGATTCTAAAACTTCTGGATCCGTTATCAATGAATTCGTCATGTGGGTGTGTATGCCATCAGTACCATGAAAATTAGCTCCTGCCCCCGCTCCTCCGCAAATAGTTTCATAATATTGATATTTACTATTACCAAAAGTAAAATTATTCATCGTTCCCTGAGAAGCTGCCATTACTCCTAGTGCCCCATACAAAGCATCGACAATTTTTTGAGAAGTTTCCACATTTCCTGCTACCACTGCTGCGGGATAAGTAGGGTTAAGCATACAGCCATCAGGAACAATAATTTCTATTGGTTTGAGACATCCAGCATTGAGAGGAATATTATCATCAACTAAAGTGCGAAAAACATATAATACCGCAGCTTGGGTTACGGCGAGGGGTGCATTAAAGTTACTCGTGAGTTGCTCAGATGTACCAGTAAAATCGATCGCAGCGTAGCGATCTTGGCGATCGATAGTTATCTTAACTTGAATCTTGGCACCATTATCCATTTCATAACAAAACTCCCCATCTGTAAGTATAGCGATCGCGTTTTTTACTGCTAATTCCGCATTATCTTGTACAAATTGCATATAGGTTTGTACGGTTTCTAAGCCATACTGCTCTACCATTTTGAGAAGTTCGTTTACACCTCTGTTGTTAGCTGCAATTTGTGCCTTAAAATCAGCAATATTTTGATGGGGATTGCGTGCGGGATAAGTATGATTATCGAGTATTTCTCTAATAGCAGTTTCTCTAAAATTCCCCTCTTCTACTAACAAGAAATTATCGAATAATATGCCTTCTTCTTCGATACTGGTACTGTGAGGAGGCATCGATCCTGGGGTGATACCGCCTATATCTGCTTGGTGTCCTCTGGAGGCAACGTAGAATATAGGTTTTGTAGGGGCATTTCGCGAAACATCCCCACCATTTGGAAATACGGGGGTAATTGCGGTTACGTCGGGTAAATGGGTTCCACCATTATAAGGATTATTAGACAGATAAACATTGCCAGGTTTAATATCATCTCCCGCATCGTTAATTAGACTAATCACACTAGCACTCATCGAACCTAGATGAACGGGAATATGAGGTGCATTGGCAACTAATGAACCAGAAGCATCAAAGATAGCGCAGGAAAAGTCTAATCTCTCTTTTATGTTTACTGATGCTGCCGTATTTTGCAGGACAATTCCCATTTGTTCGGCAATAAATTGATAGAGGTTTTTAAAGATTTCTAAGCGGACGGGATCGGGTTTATTGTTCGTATTCATTGCTATTAATATGAAATACAAAACAGAACGCTACCAAAATTCTAGCAGTTGAGAGCCTTCGCGCTTCAGCCGAAGGACGGGGCTTTCAAGCACTTGGGGAGACCCCAAGTGTCAGCCCCTCATGAAAACAAGAAAGGGGTTTTAACCCCTTGTCTCTTCTTTAATTTTCCCTAAAGCTGAGGCAGCTTTGGCACGAATAGCAGCCTCATCTTTGCTCAAGGCTTCTACTAAAGGGGCGATCGCATCTTCCCCACATTCAACCACGGCTTGGCGGGCAGCCTTAGGCTTCTGGACATCCTTAAATTGCTCAATCTTTGATTCAATCTCAGCTTTTGTACAATTTTCTGCCCCACTTTGATGGCTAAATAACAAAAGTAGAGAAGCACTAATGAAAGCAGCTTTAATCCAAAATAACAGTTTACTTGGACTTTTCTTAGCCATTCTAGTCTCGCTCAATTTGACATCTGCTTAAACCTTTGAGCCTTAGACGCGATCGCGCCCAGTTACAATAATTAATAAATTATGAGATAGTATCATGACTCAAACTATACCAAAATTATTAACATTTGAAGAATTTTTGCATTGGAAACCAGAAGGGAGACAATACGAATTACATGAAGGAACAATTATTGAAATGCAGCCAACAGGTAAGCATGAAGAAATTACTGGTTTTCTGACTACTGAATTAGTGGTGGAATATAAAAGATTAAAACTGCCTTATTTTATACCTAAAACTGCTTTAGTAAAAGCGATCGATAGACAATCTGCTTATTCTCCTGACGTACTAATTTTAAATCGCCCCGCTCTAAAAAATGAAACCTTATGGGAAAAATATTCAACTGTTCAAACAGCAGCATCTATTCCTTTAATTATTGAAGTTGTCAGTACTAATTGGCGAGATGATTATTTAACTAAGCTGAGAGATTATGAAGAAATTGGCGTTAAAGAATATTGGATTGTAGACTATCTTGCTTTGGGTGGTAGACGCTATATTGGTAATCCCAAACAACCAACTATTTCTATTTATCAATTAGTCGATGGAGAATACCAAGTTAACCAATTTAGAAAAAGCGATCGACTTGATTCTACAGTATTTCCCAATCTCAATTTAACTGTAAACCAAATTTTTCAAGCAGGAGAAGATTAACCACTAGACTTCTTGCCAAAGTCTTAATTAAACGGTAAGGAAAGACAAGGGAGACAAGCGGTCAGACCCCGCGTCGGCGCAAGACGTTTACCCTCGAATGGGGGCAAGGGAATGCTGACCAAGACAGGAGACAAGGGGACAAGGGAGAAATTGATGGCAATGGAGACAAAAGAAATCTCAGTTGATCTAATTGCCATGTCGCTCAAAAAATTATTTATGCAAGAAGTCTACTAACTACTAACCACTAACAAAAATAGGGATTAGACTACATCTCAATCAACTAAAAAGTGCTATGGCTAATAACTCATTTAACTAACAAAAGAGCATTAATATCAGCAGCCACAATTTTTTCAAGATTAGCCGATATTTTCTTTATATCCCAATTCCACCAAGCAATTTCCAGTAATATTTTGATAATTTCGTCAGTGAATCTTTGTTTGATTATCTTGGCAGGATTTCCCCCTACTATAGTGTATGGTGGTACATTATTAACCACAACTGATTTAGCAGCAACGATCGCGCCATCGCCAATTTTTACTCCAGGCATAATCACAGACTCATAACCAATCCAGACATCATTACCAACTACAGTGTCACCTTTAAAGGGGAATTCATTATTTTGTGGCGTTACTTTTTCCCAGCCATTACCAAAGATATAAAAAGGATAAGTAGAAAATCCAGACATTTTGTGATTGGCATCATTCCTAATAAATTTTATGCCTCTAGCTAAAGCACAAAACTTACCAATAATTAATTTATCTTCGCTAAAAGGATAATGATAAAGAACATTTCGTTCAAAGTTTTCTGAATCTTCTGGATCGTCATAATATGTATAGTCACCAATAATAATCTTGGGATTGGTTACTGTATTTTTAATAAAACAAATTTGCGGAAATTCTGGCAGCGGATGTTTATCTTTAGGGTTTGCACCGTACACGAGAACCTCTAGTATTTTTCAAAATGAAAATTAGCTTTTTTTACGAGCCAAAATAATCAGAAACCAAGGTTTAGTAGACAGTTTTTCATAATCTTGAGGATAAAGTTGTTGACATTCTTGAGTAGGGCGAGGTTCGAGAATATTCTCGAACGCAAATCCTGCCTTAGTGAGTGCTTCGATCGTATCATGCAAAGGACGACGATAAAAACGCACCTTCACGGGTTTATTTCCAAAACTATACCATTCATCTTCAATTAATTCTCGGGTAAAATAATCAATTTTCTCGAACAAGAAAAAATCTGTAAAAGGATGATGAGTGGAAAATAAAAATAATCCTTCTGGCAATAATAGCCGATTAAATTCCTGAAAAACTTTTGTCCAATTTGGTAAATAATGCAGGGTTAAAGAACTAACAACTAAATCAAAATAATTATCATTTAAAAAAGTAAGAGGTCGATCTAAGTCGGCTTGATAAACTTTACCGCGATTGTTAATTCTTTGTTTGGTAAACTCTACCATCTTATGATTAATATCGATCGCGACAACATCAGCACCACGGTCTAATAACCATTCCGAATATATTCCCCCCGCACAACCTGCATCTAAAACCCGAGCGAATTTTAGCTCTGATAAAATAGAAAACATTGTTGGTCTTTCATAATAGGTATTGTGAGAGCTAGATTCGGTATGTTTGACGTAAGCTTCTGCAAATTCTTTGTAGTCATCAAAAGATTTCATAACATTAACTAATACGTTCCAAGATTAAATAATTACGATCGCTCGTTGTAACTTGCCAATCGGGTTCGATAATAATGGTGTTAATCTTCTCCACAATAATTGCTGCACCTCTAATACAATCTTCTGGTTCTAAATCTTCTCGGCGATACACTTTTGCATCGTGCCATCGATCTAAGGCAAACATCTCGACTGTTTCTACTGGCTGAGGTGGTTCGTTTAAAAGGCGAGTACGGGTAATTATCGGTTCAGAAGGAGTATCCATTTTTTGAATTAATTCCACTGAAGCAGATTCGACAATTAAGGCTTTCTCTGGTTGAATAAAGCCATAGCGGGTTTTATGTTCGGCTGCAAATTCTCTTTCCATGACTGCCAGATCTGAATTGAAGTTAACAGTCAAAGTGGAATCTGTCCCCTCGTATTTTAAATTTACTTTCCGCACCACTAATTCCCTGTCCCCTCTCTTGGTGCGCGTTCCCTTGCGGAGGAAACCTCCGCGGGAGACCTGACGGTAGTCGCTTCGCGGACGCACCGCTGTCCCCTGTTCCCTTTTACCTTTCTCTGCCAAAGACTCCATTAAAGAAACCAATTGAGGAATAACATCGGCAGTTAAAGCCATTTCTACCGACTTTACTTTGGTAACTCTTAGATCCGCTAAACCGATACCATAAGCTGAAAGCACCCCTGCATAGGGATGAATAAATATCTTGGTAATACCCAAAGTATCGGCAATCAAACAAGCTACCTGTGCGGATGCCCCACCAAAACAACAGAGTACATAGTGGGTAACATCATAACCCCGTTGCAAACTAATTTTTTTAATCGCATTTGCCATATTCGCCACCGCGATCGCGATAAAACCAGATGCCACCTGTTCGGGTGTACGATAGTTACCTGTAGCAGTAGCTATTTTTTCTGCCAACTGGGTAAATTTGCTGACAACAATCTCTTTGTCTAAAGGCAAGTTAGCATCCTTACCAAAGACAGCAGGGAAGTATTGGGGGTGAATTTTGCCCAACATCACATTGGCATCGGTAACGGTTAATTCTCCTCCCCTTCGATAGCAAGCAGGGCCAGGGTCTGAACCGCCAGATTCGGGTCCTACACGATAGCTGATACCATCAAAAGAGAGTATGGATCCGCCTCCTGCTGCAATGGTATGTATTGCCAAGACTGGTACGCGCATCCTCGCCCCGGCAATTTCTGAATCTAATTGACGTTCGTATTCTCCTGCATAGTGTGCTACATCTGTACTGGTACCACCCATGTCAAAGGTGATAATTTTAGCGAAACCCGCTCTTTGACTGGTTTGTACTGCCCCCACAATTCCCCCCGCAGGACCACTGAGTATACTATCTTTTCCCTGAAACTTATCGGCGGAAACCAAACCCCCATCTGATTTCATAAACATCAATTGGACATCGGGTAATTGGTCAGCAATGTAATCGATATAGCGACGTAAGATAGGAGTAAGATAGGCATCAACTACGGTAGTATCCCCGCGACTGACTAATTTGATTAACGGGCTTACCTGATGGGAAATAGATATTTGCCTAAAGCCTATCTCTTTCGCTAGTCGGGCTACTTGTAATTCGTGTTGGGGATAGCGATAACCGTGCATCAATACTATGGCACAACAATGTATCCCTCGATTGTAAGCTGCCTGTAAGTCTTGTCTGACTTGTTGTGTAGGGACTGATTTTAATTCATTCCCTTGTGCATTATAGCGTTCGTCTACTTCAATAACCGACTCGTACAGCATACTGGGTAGAATAATTTTACGGGCGAAGATATCAGGGCGGTTTTGATAGCCGATCCGCAGTGCATCTTTAAAGCCTTTGGTGATTAGAAGTACTACGCGATCGCCTTTTCTTTCTAACAGGGCATTAGTTGCCACTGTCGTACCCATTTTGACCACTTCTATTTGTTCTGTGGGAATGGATTCATCTTTGCCGATACCCATAACATCTCTAATCCCCTGTATCGAAGCATCCTGATACTGTTCGGGATTTTCGGAGAGTAATTTGTAGACGATTATTCGCTCCTGGGGAGTCTTAGCAACTATATCGGTAAACGTACCACCGCGATCTATATAAAATTGCCAGCGTTGAGAACAATTAGAAATCATGGTAATTAGGTTGATTTGTAAACATTAATGCTCAACATTTAATATAGATTCAATCTAGTGGGATTTTTTACGATCTTGCGCTTGAAAAAGCATAACTTTGTATGAAAATAGCCTGTGCGGAAGGCTATTTCCAAATGCTGTCTTTAACTTCTCTTAGTTAGGCTTGAACCCACACTGATACTGAACCTCCTAGACAGAAGAATTCCCCCCATCCCAAGTCATTTGTATAAACTGGCTCTTTAATATGTTCGGTTAAATCATAAAACTTGCTGTTAGGTTTATCAACTTCCATCCACTTGCTACCACCAGCACCATCACTCATAATAACTGCCATTGCTTGAGGATGTTCTTCATCTCCTAGCCTCGTCCAACCAATAATGTCCCAATGGTCAAAGTAATCATATTGTTCTCCATAGGCGTAGTTATGACGAGCATAGAGAAACTTATCGATCGGCCAACGATGAGATGGCATATAAATATCGTAACCGCGATCGCTATAACTTGCGCCAAAATAGTCAGCATAAAAGATACAAGGATACCCTTGCTGACGGAGTAAAATTAGGGCATAAGCTAAGGGTTTAAACCAAGGCTCTACAGGAGACTCTAAAGCTTGTAAAGGTTGAGAATCGTGGTTTTCGACAAACGTAACCGCATTAGTAGGATTTTGCTGCATCATCGTCCCATCGAGAATGCGACGCATATCATAATATCCTCCTGATTTGCTAGCAGAATGAAAATTATAGTGCAGTGGGACATCAAAGACAGACATTCTACCTTCTAGGGCATCAACATACCAGTGCAAAGTACCGATATCGTTATACCAATACTCACCTACCATAAATAAATCTTTGCCTGCATGATTTTCTAACATATCTATCCATTCAGGAAAAAACCAAGAGGAAATATGTTTAATTGCGTCTAAACGAAAACCGTCAACGTTGGTAGTATCTAGATACCATTTACCCCAGCGAATAATTTCGTCTCGTACTTCTTTGGTTTGATAGTCAACATCGCAACCCATTAAATAATCGAAGTTGCCGTTTTCCAAAGCAACATAATCATCAAACTGTTTGCCTTCTATCAGATAGACTTTACTTGAGTCTTGGGTGTACTCATCGTAATCAACCGCATCAAAGTGCCACCAATGCCACTCAAAATCAGAATATTTACCTTGGCGACCGGGAAAAGTATAATGAGTATAGGATTTGATATCACGCATTCCTCCTTGAGGATTTAGGCGATCGCTTTGATAAAAAGGTGTAGCTTTAAAAATTTCTGTGGCATCTCCTCCCAAGCGGTGATTGAGAACTCCATCAGCATAAACTTGAATTCCAGAAGCTTGGAGTGATTGTATCCCAGCTAAATATTGCTGTTTAGTCCCGTATTTAGTCCGAATAGAACCTTTTTGGTCAAATTCGCCTAAATCATACATATCGTAGACACCATATCCTACATCATAACTTCCCGCAAATCCTTTGTATGCGGGTGGTAGCCAGATAGCAGTAAAACCAGCATCGGCCAATTCTTGTGCTTTATTTTTGACTTCATTCCATAGGATTAAATCAGGGTCAATGTACCAGTGGAAATACTGCATCATTACGCCGTTAACTTGAGACATTTTGCTTGCCTTATTTTTGCGAAAAAGTACTAATCCTATAGTTAATGATAATGAACAACGAAAGAATCAGCTTAAGAATTTGGCGATCGCCTGAGAACCGAAAAGAGCCCGTGAAAAGTCAGAAGAAGCGAGAGGTTCGCTACCTTTACCCTTGCTGCACCTGCCGCTTAGTCGTTAACCGAACAGTATTGGGTAATGAGCAATCTTGCCAAATTTTCTATATATCTGAACTTCCGTTCAGAAAAAATGACGAAAGCCTTAATCCTTCGGTGTTTTAGCGATTTTTTAAGCACCCGTTACTGGCTACAATTTCTCGCTCAGTGCTGATGAAGGGGGTTTGAGGGAATTGCACCTATGTACCCTTACTATATTGCGATCGCCAACTTGGTGTCAATATATCTTTTTTGTGTCCATGTATGCGACCAAAAGAAAAAACCGCTATAGTGCTTGCTACATGAGCTTTCGGGTGGCAAATAGTATGTTTGTATGGGGAAGTTCAGATATATTCGATAACAAAAAAGACCCTCTTGTTGTGGCAAGAAGGTCTTTTCAAGAATGAACCTGGCACTGAACTATTTTCCCAGGAGGCTACCCTCCAAGTATCTTCGCCGCTGTAACGTTTCACTGTCGAGTTCGGGATGGAGTCGAAGTGGTACCATTACGCTCAAAGCACCAGGAATGTCTTTGGTACCGT
>JASJDJ010000051.1 GCA_030065635.1 Xenococcaceae cyanobacterium MO_188.B32 | reverse complement strand
GCCCTTGATTCATTCCCCACCTAATCTTTGCCATTTTGATCTTCATCGATCTATTACACATCTTTCCCTTTTGGACAATGGTTAGCGCATTATGTTACACAACCAATATCCCTTTCCAAAGATGCCGTGAAAAGTCAGGATTCAGAGAGGCGATCGCTATTAAGTAGGAATAAAAAATAAAAGTGGGTTCGATATCAACCAAAAAAAGGCAGTGTATTTAAAGAGATCAATCAAAAAATTACACTGCAATGAACCAAAAATATAATGATTGTATAGAGCAAATAAGTCAAATTCTGTTTCAAGCAATTATAGAGAGAGAAGAAAATCTGGTGGAAACAGTTGAGGGACTTGACTCTAACCTATTATCACTGTTACGTACTATCGGCGCTCGAGTGATGTCAATGGTAATGACCTGGTTAGTTAACCAGGTGACAAGTCAAACTCAAACTATTGGTTGGGTAATTCATCGACGACCGAAAATTAAATATACAGTGATTTTTGGTCAACTAAAGATAGATTCGCCCTATCTTTGGAATAAAAAACTGAAAAGGGGTATTCGTCTCGTAGCAGAAAAACTAGGAATAACTCATGGAAATCATTCCCTAGGGTTGACCAGAGCAATGGCGCGATTTTGGGGCGGAAGAATCTTTCAATCAGGCTAGTAAACGCTTTCAAGAACATTATGGCTTTTCGGTTGAAACAAGTAAGCTCAGAAGAGAAGTCCTTCAAATTGCTCAATTATCAGAAAGGTTTGTGGAACAAAGATTAGTAGAATCCAGAGCGGGAGCAACTATTAACTCCAGACAAAATATGGAAAAAATTCTCTTAGAATTAGATGGTTGTATGAATGAGAACAGGAGTAAAAGTTCCCGGAAACAAAGTCGGATTAACCAAGGTTCGTAAAATTCCTAAATCGTCTCGGCAAGTTGATTGGCGAGAAACCAGAGTGGCTGGGAGCTCGTCCAGTTGAACAGAAAAAGCAGCGAACATTTGTTGCCAGGATGGGCAAGTATCCAGAAGTTGTTCAACAACTCGTCGGAGCTGAGACGCGATCGCGGTCTAGCACCCAACTCTCAAATTTTTGCCTTAGCTGATGGAGCCAAAGGTCTCAAAGAAGCTCTAGAAAATAGTTTTCCGAACCTTCAGTTTATCGAGCGATCGTCCTCATCTTAAACAACATCTTTATGACGGGGTCGAAGCAATGGAACTCCCTGAAAAGCTTAAACATCCTACTGTAGATGCTATTGTCAGTTTAATTGAGGGGGGAAAAGTTCACAAAGTCATCAAAAAATTCCAAAATTACCAAGGAACAGGAGCCAAGGAGATTGAAACTCTAGCCAACTATTTAGTCCGGTTTCGCTCGCTGCATCCATTATCGAAAGTTTCGGAGTTTAGGATTACCGATTGCCTCAGGCGAAATTGAAAGTGCCCACCGATATATTCCTCAAAAAAGGTTAAAAATCCCAGGAGCTACTTGGCACCCTGATACCATCAATCCCATGCTCGCTTTAAGAATTATTCGAGCGAATGATTGGTGGTCTGAATTTTGGAGTAGATACAGACAACAACGGTTAGCTTAAATGTTTAATTAACCTTAATTGTAAAATTCTACTTTTAACCTCAAGTAAATTTAAGAGTAAATATGGGATAAAAATCCTCTTTCTCTTTAATCAAACTAAACCGTTTAGTTTATCTAAAAAAGCGATCGCCCCTTGGAATCACCAACGACTTTTGACCACACCCATCTTGCGATCGTTGTTGAAGGGCGATCGCAAGATCGATTTAGGTATTTACTAGTCCTTTAGTTTCTTTTTCCAAAGCCAATAAAGCAGCTTGAATTTTATCAACAGTTTCTGCTTCAAAATAGGGCTCACCACATTGAGAGCAAACATAAGCGTCAATTGCATCCCAATGAATATGATACTGGACAGTGCGAAGTTCTTGTTCGGTGAAGAAATATCGAGAAAAAAGACATCCCTATACTCAAAGAGTACGAAATGTCAGATACTGACTGAGATAATCAAAACCAGTCAGTGTAATGAGAGAATTGTATCAGCGTCTTGAGCAAATTATGGTTCAGTTCCGCCCAGTGTTTAAGCGAGAAGCGACCTTCAAGTGGTTTGTGCTACTGCTGTGGGGAATCTTGCTGAGTACGCAACCGCCTGCGGTCACCAGCTAGGGCGAATGCATTAGGCTTGGGGGAAGGATATTACCATCAGGCACTGCATTGGTTTCACTCGAGGGCGTTTAGTGTGGACGCTTTGTGCGCTGCGTGGGGAGAGTGGCTCAAAAAGCATGTCGCCTGTCATCAGCTCAAGGGTCAGGGGGTGTATGTAGGAGATGGCATCAAAGTGTGCAAAGAGGGAAGGAAGATGCGCCCGAGTCAAAGGCTTACACCAAGAATCAGAAGATGTCAGTAAGCCAGAATGGATTCGAGGGCACTACTTTAGCGCATTAGGGTTGTTGTTGAGTGCAGAAAAAGCCCTATTTGCGACTCTAATTGTGCTCAAAGTTCATGATGGCATTGAGGGAATTGAGGACGAAGCAGGACTGACATTAGTGGATAAAATGGCACGGCTCTGCGGGAAGTATATGTCCAAGGGCAGCTATGCGCTGTTGGATGCTTACGGGAGCCTCGGCCAAAGTCTTGGCTCCATTTCGAGACAAGGGCCTCCACCTGATTAGTCGGGTGCGCATTACCACGGTAGCTCATGCGGCCTTTTGTCGTCGCCCAGGCAAGCATGGACCAGGACGTCATCGCCAATGGGGTAGCCCCATCAAATTACGAGAGTTGTTTGCTCCCATTGAGTTCTGTAGTCAAGCCTCGGTCTGGCTTTATGGTCAATCGATGAAGGTGTACTACCAATGTTTTGAGTTTTACGCTTGATAGTCCGAATCAGCCTGTGCTTTTTGTGTTAACTCAGTTGCCCTGTGGTAAGCAGATTATCTTGCTCTCGAGCGACCTCAGTTTAACTGGAGCCGAGGTGATTGAAGCTTATGGTTGGCGCTTCAAAATCGAGGTCAGTTTCCGTACCATCGTCCATCTGTTGGGCGGGTTTGGCTATCGCTTCTGGCTCAAATCCATGGAGCGAGCCTCGCGCAGGGCCTCAAAACCTGCGGCTAAAAGACTATCCTCAAACGATTCAGACACAGATAGCTGGTAAAGTAGAAGCCTTTGAGCGTTTTATTAATCTCAATGCCCTTGCCTTAGGATTGCTCCAAGTTTTGGCTTTAGAAATGCCCCAGACTATTTGGCAACACTTTCCCCTCTGGTTTCGTAGCCTACCCAAACATGGTTATCCTAGTGAACGGATTGTCCGTCTGGTACTTCAGAATCAACTGGCGATCAATTTATCGAGAAGTAGACCAGCTCTACTTCTCGATAAATTACTTAGGGCTAAAACAGGACAGTCTCAAGTTCATGACCACTCAGGCTTAGCCGCCTGAAGACAGAGACAAGGTACAGCAAAAACTTCTTACTGTCCAGAAAAGAATATTCTGAACTTTATGGTAACTCTAAAACCGCAAACCTTTTGGTTGATTTTAATTAGCCATCGAAAGTAACGGTGTGAATACATCCATTTTCATGCTCGATCGCACCGATAAAATAATCGGCAAAATCAGCTTTTCCCTTAGCGATTAGCAATTAGCGATTAGCAATTAGCAAAAACCATTTGACAAAAAACACACCACCTTAACTTGAAAAAAAAGTTAAAATAGTTACAAAATTTGATTTTTTTGTTATCCTTATATCAGTTATTGCATATTAATCTAGAAATTAAAAACTAAAGGCAAAAGCCGAATTGAGTGGAAAAAACTAGTAAAAGAAATCGATGGCTATAATTGGCTGAAAACTAAGTAGAGATAGAGGTTCATATCGAGTAGGATAAATACCAGAGTCTCTGAAAATAAATACTAACCGCCTATCATCAAAATACTAGTCTCTAATACCTACAAAAAAATTTTTCTCTACATCAGTTAAGGGTTTGAGGGATTGAGTACAGTCTAAGCAATTCAATAAAACTAACCGAGTGCAAGTTTTACGTTCGCTCAGAATCTGAGTGATATAACTTTTATAACGTCATCAAGTATTAGTCATTAGTCATTAGTTATTAGTCATTAGTTACCAAACAAAAGACAAACAACAAAGGACGAATGACAAACAACAAAATATTGCGGAATTCAATTCAATGTCACCAACTACCAGTGCTACCATTACAGCAGAGTCTAAGACCATAGCAAAAAAGTCTTCTCAAAGCTGCGGTTGTAGTTCTACTACACCCCAACAGATCGATCCCAAAATTCAAGCAAGAATTGAAAAACATCCCTGTTACAGTGAAGAAGCGCACCATCACTATGCACGGATGCACGTAGCAGTCGCACCAGCTTGTAATATTCAGTGTAATTATTGCAATCGCAAATATGACTGTGCCAATGAAAGTCGTCCTGGGGTAGTTAGCGAACTACTAACTCCCGAAGAAGCAGCCCACAAAGCTTTGGTAATTGCTGGAAAAATTCCGCAAATGACAGTTTTGGGGATTGCTGGACCCGGCGATCCTCTAGCCAATCCCCAACAAACGTTTCGTACTTTTGAATTGGTAGCCGACAAAGCACCAGATATTAAATTATGCTTGTCTACTAATGGATTAATGCTCCCCGACCATGTCGATCGCATTAAAGATTTAAATGTAGACCACGTCACCATTACTATTAATATGGTTGACCCTAAAATAGGGACAAAAATCTATCCTTGGGTGCGCTATCAACGCAAACGTTGGAAAGGAGAAGAAGCAGCCCAGTTACTTCACGAACGGCAGATGGAAGGTTTACAGGCATTACAAGAAGCCGACATCCTCTGCAAAGTCAATTCGGTAATGATTCCTGGAATTAACGACGAACATTTAGTAGAAGTAGATGAGGCGATTCGTTCTAAGGGTGCATTTCTCCACAATATTATGCCCCTAATTTCCGCACCCGAACACGGTACATACTTTGGCTTGACAGGACAAAGAGGACCTACCCCCAAAGAGCTTAAAGCTTTACAGGACAGTTGTTCTGGAAACATGAAAATGATGCGCCACTGCCGTCAGTGTCGTGCCGATGCAGTAGGTTTGTTGGGTGAAGACCGTTCTCAGGAATTTACGAAAGAGAAGTTCCTCGAAATGACTCCCGACTACGATCTTGAAAAACGCCAAGAAGTTCATCAAGGCATCGAGAAGTTTAAAACCGAACTAAAACAAGCCAAAGAACGGAAAGCAGCAGAAAAAGCCAAGAGAGGTCAAAAAATCTTGGTAGCTGTTGCCACTAAAGGTAGTGGAGTAGTCAATCAGCACTTCGGTCATGCCAAAGAGTTCCAAATTTTTGAAGTTGATGGTGTGGAAGTAAAATTTGTCGGACACCGCAAAGTCGATCATTACTGTCAGGGTGGTTATGGCGAAGAGGCAACTCTAGACAATATTATCGGTGCAATTGCCGATTGTAAAGCCGTACTCGCTTCCAAAATTGGAGATTGTCCTCAAGAAATGTTACGCAAAGCAGGGGTAGAACCTTTTCAAGGTTACGACACTATCGACACCTTGGCTTTAAACTTCTACCAAAAGTTTGTTGTTAGTCATTAGTGATTAGTCATCAGAGATTGATTACAGATAAATACAAACAACAGAGGACAAAAAACGATGATTGACACTTCCCAAAAAAGTCAACGCGACCGCTATTGGTTTAAAGATTATCAAGAAGTAACGAAAAAACAAAATAGTAATTTTGTTCCTACTCACAGTCTTTGTACTAATTGTTCTGACTATTACGACATACCTCCCTGTCAAACTAACTTTACCACCGATAGTGGTTGCTTCCCCAGTCTCATTAGCCCAGATAGCAATTAAGCAGGAGTAAAACCATGACTTATACTATTTCCAATCAATGTATCGCTTGTGAAAAATGTTTGCCTCACTGCCCTACAGGAGCAATTAAGAAAAACGACGACGGCAAATTCTCGATCGATCCCAATCTCTGTAATGATTGCGTTGGTTCTTATGGAGTTGCTCAATGCATGGCAGGCTGTCCCACCTTTAATGGTTGCACTCCCACCATCTCTAGTTTAATTAAATCGGCTAAAGATACTACCAATAACTATTGGGATAACTGGTTTGCAACTTACAATCTCCTCACCTCTAGACTTAAAGCCAAAAAAGAAACTTCCTATTGGCAGCATTGGTTTGATAGTTATTCCCAAAAATTAGACCTTTTATTACATACTTAAAACTCGATCTAAGAAGTCACGGAATATTTAATGAGAAAAGAGCAATGAACGACTGCATTTATCTCGATAACAACGCCACAACCAAAATAGATCAAGATGTTTTAGCAGCAATGCTGCCCTATTTAAGTATCTATTACGGCAACCCTTCTAGTATGCACACTTTTGGCGGACAGGTTGGTCGCGCCGTCCGCCAAGCTAGAAGTCAAGTAGCTTCTCTGTTAGGAGCAGAAGATTCGGAAATTGTTTTTACCAGTTGCGGTACGGAAGGAGATAATGCAGCTATTCTTGCTGCACTAAAAGCTCAACCCAAGAAAAAACACATTATCACTACCGAAGTCGAACATCCAGCAATTTTAAATCTGTGTAGAAGACTGGAAAAAGAAGGTTACACCGTTACCTATCTTTCCGTTGATAGCAAAGGACAGCTCGATTTTGACGAGCTAGAAGCTTCTTTAACTGGCAATACGGCAGTAGTTTCTGTCATGTATGCCAACAACGAAACTGGTGTAATTTTCCCCATCGAACAAATCGGGCAAATAGTTAAAGAATATGGCGCGATATTTCATGTCGATGCAGTACAAGCAGTAGGGAAAATCCCCCTCAATATGAAAACCAGTACCATCGATTTGCTGACTCTCTCTGGTCATAAAATTCACGCTCCCAAAGGAATTGGTGCATTATATATCCGTAAAGGAGTTAGATTCCGTCCTCTACTAATTGGCGGACATCAAGAAAGAGGACGCAGAGGCGGAACAGAAAACGTAGCAGGTATAGTTGCATTGGGTAAAGCTGCCGAATTAGCACAGCAACATTTAGCTAGTATCGCTCGGGAAAAACAGTTACGAGATAAGCTCGAACGAGGAATTCTCAGCATTATTCCCAACACAGTAATTAATGGCGATCCAGTCAATAGATTACCCAACACTACTAACATCGGCTTTAAATATATCGAAGGAGAGGCAATCTTACTTTCTCTCGACCAATTTGATATCTGTGCCTCTTCGGGTTCGGCTTGTACTTCTGGTTCTCTCGAACCTTCCCACGTACTGAGAGCTTTAGGACTACCCTATAGCGTACTCCACGGTTCGATTCGCTTTAGCTTATCCCGTTTTACCACAGAAAAAGAAATCGATCGCGTCTTAGAAGTTCTTCCAGGTATAATCCATCGCCTCCGCGAACTTTCTCCCTTCAACAGCGACGATGCAGATTGGCTACAAGAACAAGAACAAGCCGTACTAGCTAAATAAATTGATAACTGATAACTATTAACGGATAACTGGTAACTGAAAATGTGGGACTATACAGATAAAGTAATGGAACACTTCCACAATCCCCGCAATCAAGGTGCGATTACGGAGAAGCAGGAAGGAGAAGAAATTGTTACAGGAGAAGTAGGCAGTATTGCCTGTGGAGATGCTCTCAAACTCCACCTCAAAATTGACGAAGCGACTAAAACTATTAAAGATGCTAGGTTTCAGACCTTTGGTTGTGCTAGTGCGATCGCTTCTTCTTCGGCACTAACCGAATTGCTTAAAGGCAGAAAAGTAGAAGAAGCTCTTAAGCTAACCAACAAAGAAATTGCCGAATCTCTCGGTGGATTACCCGAGGAAAAAATGCACTGTTCGGTAATGGGGCAAGAAGCTTTAGAAGCTGCTATCTATACCTATAAAGGGATTCCCCTCGACAACCATGAAGAAGATGAAGGAAATCTTATATGTCGTTGTTTTGGTGTCTCTGATACAAAAATCAAAAGAATTATTCGCGAAAATAATCTTACAACCGCAGAACAAGTTACTAACTATGTGAAAGCGGGGGGTGGATGCAGTTCCTGTCTGCCAGATATCGATGACTTGCTCGAAGAAATTACTACAGAGAAAGAGAAAAGCATCGAGGTGGCAACCACAATTGCTACTGCCGATCGATCTTCAACTGCTCAAACAACAAAAACACTCACTAACATCCAAAAAATTACCTTAATTCAACAGGTAATAGACCGAGAAATCCGACCAGTTTTAGCTGAAGATGGCGGCGATCTAGAATTATTCGACATAGAAGGAGATCTTGTCAAAGTCATTCTCAAAGGTGCTTGTAATGGCTGTGTTTCTTCTACCGAGACTTTGAAGATTGCGATCGAAGCTACTCTCAAAGACCGCGTTTTACCAACTCTAACTGTTGAATCAGTATAAAACCATGTTTATATCCAACCCCCATAGTCACGGAGAGCGATGCCACAGGCACGCTGCGCGCTCGCCTCCCAAAGCGTAGTTTTTATGAGGATTAAAGATTAGTAAATTTTAGAGAGTAACAATTCGTAGGGAACGGAATTTCCCCATAACTCATCAACTACTAATTCTCTTTACAAGTTTGCGATCGACAATCCTTTTCTATTCAACTCACTCTCCTTCACACTTAGGATTTTCAGCACAAATTTCCTCTAAACTCGATAAACTTCGGATATTTTAGATGACCCTAACAGCCAAGACTTGAGGGTTCGCAGGGACGAAATTCTCTACATTCAATATCACTAGACCATATCAGTTTTTGCTTTGTGGCATCTAAAATTTATTCCTTTTCTTTTCCATTGACCTCTAAACAATTAACTAGAAATAACCATGAGACAGATTGCATTTTACGGTAAAGGCGGTATCGGTAAATCTACTACTTCTCAAAATACCATTGCTGCTCTTTCTGAAAGTTTAAGAGTCATGATCGTTGGTTGTGACCCCAAAGCAGACTCCACTCGCTTGATGCTGCACTGTAAAGCCCAAACTACTATTCTCCACTTAGCAGCAGAAAGAGGTTCAGTCGAAGACCTGGAACTAGAAGAAGTATTACTCAATGGCTATAACAACGTTCGTTGCGTTGAGTCTGGTGGTCCCGAACCAGGTGTAGGCTGTGCTGGACGCGGTATTATTACTGCCATTAACTTCCTCGAAGAAGAAGGTGCTTACGAAGACATCGACTTAGTATCCTACGACGTATTAGGTGACGTTGTTTGCGGTGGCTTCGCTATGCCTATCCGTGAAGGAAAAGCTCAAGAAATCTACATTGTTACTTCTGGCGAGATGATGGCAATGTACGCAGCTAACAACATCGCTCGTGGTATTCTCAAATATGCTCACTCTGGCGGTGTTCGCTTAGGTGGCTTAATTTGTAACAGCCGTAAAGTTGACAAAGAAGTTGAATTAATCGAAGCTTTGGCTGAAAAACTCGGCACTCAAATGATTCACTTCGTTCCTCGCGACAACGTTGTTCAACGGGCAGAATTACGTCGTATGACTGTTATTGAATACGAACCCGATCATCCTCAAGCTGATGAATATCGTGCCTTAGCTCGCAAGATCGAAAACAACACTAACTTAGTTATTCCTACTCCTATCAGCATGGATGAACTGGAACAACTATTAGTTGACTTCGGCATCATGGATTCTGACGCAGAATACCAAAAAGCGATTGAAGCTGATAAAAAAGCTGCTGCTGTCTAATTTTGCCACTAGGGACAGAGAATAATTAGCTGTTCTGTGTCCTTAGTCATTTATCTTTCGTCATTTGTGTCACTTGTTCTTTTTTGTCGAGCATTTGTTACTTGTGTTGACTTAAAACCAACAACCAATGACCAATGACCAATGACCAACTATTTATGGAGAGAGAATACCATGACCACTGTTGAAGAGAACAAAAAACTGATTCAAGAGGTACTAGAAGCTTATCCAGAGAAGGCAGCTAAAAAACGCTCCAAACACCTCGATGTTTACGAAGAAGGAAATTCTGACTGTGGCGTAAAATCTAATAAAAAATCCGTTCCTGGGGTAATGACCACTCGCGGTTGTGCTTATGCGGGGGCAAAAGGGGTGGTTTGGGGTCCAGTCAAAGATATGGTTCACCTCAGTCATGGACCTGTAGGCTGTGGTTACTATTCTTGGTCGGGTCGTCGTAATTATTACGTAGGTACAACTGGGGTCGATACCTTCGGTACCATGCAATTTACTTCTGATTTCCAAGAAAGAGATATTGTTTTTGGAGGTGACAAAAAATTAGCTAAACTGATTGACGAGTTGGAAGTTCTTTTCCCCTTAAGTAAAGGTACTACTATTGAATCTGAATGTCCCATTGGTTTAATTGGGGATGATATTGAAGCTGTTGCCAGGAAAAAAGCTAAAGAAACTGGCAAACCTGTAGTTCCAGTCCGTTGCGAAGGTTTTAGAGGTGTTTCGCAGTCTTTAGGACACCACATTGCTAACGATACAGTCCGTGACTGGGTATTACCGAAAGCTGATGAATATCGCCAGCTTCCTGAAGGATTTGAATCAAGTCCTTATGATGTTAACATTATCGGCGACTACAATATCGGTGGTGATGCCTGGCCTAGCCGAAGACTTCTCGAAGCTATCGGTTTGAGGGTAATTTGCCAATTCTCTGGAGATGGTTCGTTTAATGAAACCGTAATGACTCCACTGGCAAAATTAAACTTGATCCACTGCTATCGATCGATGAACTACATCTGCCGTCACATGGAAGAGAAATACGGCATTCCCTGGTTAGAATACAATTTCTTTGGACCTACTCAAATTGCTAAATCTCTCCGTAAGATTGCAGCCCAGTTCGACGAAACTATTCAGGAAAAAGCCGAGCAAGTAATTGCCGAACATCAAGTTGAAATGGATGCCCTTATCGAGAAGTACCGCCCACGGCTCGAAGGTAAGAAAGTCATGATGATGGTAGGTGGACTGCGTCCCCGTCACGTAATCCCTGCCTTTGAAGATTTAGGCATGAATGTAATTGGCACTGGCTACGAATTCGGTCATGGTGATGACTACAAACGCACCGCAGATTATGTGAAAGAAGGCACAGTTATTTATGACGACGTAAGCGGTCATGAATTTGAAGAATTTGCTAAACAGCTAAATCCCGACTTGATTGCAGCTGGAATTAAAGAAAAATACGTTTTCCAGAAAATGGCATTACCATTCCGTCAAATGCACTCTTGGGATTACTCGGGGCCTTATCACGGTTATGAAGGCTTTGCAGTGTTCGCCCGCGACATGGATTTGGCAATCAACAGCCCGACCTGGAATTTAGTTGAAAATCCTTGGGCTAAATAAATAGTCATTAGTCATTGGTCTTTTGTCATTGGTTTTTGCACAAATAACGAATGACAAAGGACAAACAATAAAAGACAAATAACAAAGGATAAGTAAAAGTCATGACTGAGAACAACGGAAACAACGTCAACACTCCCGTAGCCGCCGAACCAGGTGTAATTCAAGACCACTTCGATTTGTTTCAAACCGATACCTATCAGGATTTATTTGAATACAAGCGTCAGTTTGAAGGAGCACATAGTAAAGAAGAAGTAGCTAGGATTGCTGAATGGACAAAAACTTGGGATTACCGCGAGAAAAACTTCGAGCGTAAAGCCTTAACCGTCAATCCAGCGAAAGCTTGTCAACCCTTGGGTTCCCTCTTTGTGGCAGCAGGTTTTGAAGGAACTTTACCCTACTCTCATGGTTCTCAAGGCTGTGTTGCTTACTTCCGTACCCATCTAACCCGTAATTTTAAAGAACCCTTCCAAGCTGTTTCTTCCTCCATGACTGAGGATGCAGCAGTATTTGGCGGACTCAACAATATGGTAGATGGGTTGGCTAACTCCTACACCCTCTACAAACCCAAAATGATTGCCCTCTGTACTACCTGTATGGCTGAGGTAATTGGTGATGACTTGGGTGCATTTATTCAAACATCAAAAGATAGAGGCTCTATTCCTCAAGATTTCCCCGTCCCCTACGCTCATACTCCTAGCTTTGTCGGCTCTCATATTACTGGTTACGACAATATGCTCAAGGGTATCTTAGATTGCTTGACCAAAGATAAAAAGCAAGAAACTACTAACGGTAAGTATAACTTTAACTTGGGCTTCGATCCTTACATTGGTAATATTCGCGAATTAAAACGAATTCTCCAATTATTCGAGATCGACTACACAGTTCTTTCCGATAATGCCGATGCTTTTGATTCTCCTAATACTGGTGAATTCAAAATGTATAATGGTCTGACCAACCTAGAAGATGCTGCCGATTCGATTAACGCAGAAGGCACATTCTTCTTCCAAAAATACACCACTCCAAAAACTCAAAACTATATCGAAAAAGAATGGGGTCAAGAAACCTTTAACTTCCGTCCTTTTGGCATTCGCGGTACTGATGAATTCCTAACCAAGTTATCAGAAATTACCGGTAAGCCCGTACCTCAAGAATTAGTAGAAGAAAGAGGTCGTGCAGTTGATGCGATGACCGATTCCCAAGCTTGGATTCACGGCAAACGAGTTGCCCTCTACGGCGATCCCGACCATGTATTTGGTTTGGTTAACTTCTTACTAGAATTGGGTGCAGAACCAGTTCACATCGTTGTTACCAACAGCAATCCAGAATTTGAACAAGAACTAAAAGCCGTATTAGATGCGAGTCCCTACGGTAAAGATGCCACAATCTGGGGTAAAAAAGACCTGTGGCATATGCGGAGTCTCTTGTTTACCGAACCAGTAGACTTATTAATCGGCAACTCTTACGGTAAATACCTCTGGCGCGATACCCATACTCCCCTAGTACGTATTGGCTATCCTATTTTCGATCGCCATCACATGCACCGCTATGAAACCTTGGGTTATAAAGGTGTGCTGAACCTCCATAACTGGATTGTAAACACGATCCTCGACGAACTCGATCGCCAAACTATTATACCTGCGAAAACAGATATTTCTTTCGATTTGATTCGTTAACACCAGATAGCTGTTGGCTAATAGCTAATAGCTTATAGCTAACAGCTTATAGCTTTGAGGAAAATCATGAAACTAGGTGATGTAGAACTCGATCGCGAACCAGCTTTCGATCTCGATTCCAAAGTTAGAGTCCGCAAAAAAATTCGCAATGATGGAACTTTTCCAGGCAAACAAATTGGCGAAACTTTAGCCAATAAAGGAGATGAAGGGTACATTATTTCTATCGGTACATACCTGCAAACTGCTTATATCTATTCCGTTCATTTTTTGGAAACTGGTCGTGTCGTGGGTTGCTTGGGAAAAGAACTAGAATTGGTTGCAGAAAACTGAGGAAATGAAATTATGTCTAGTCATATCCAGAATCATTTCAACCTGCCAGTCGCTCTTAAAAAATTCCCTTTCGATGTTTTCTATCCTCTACGACGCTGGGTAAATAACATCGAAGTTACTAACGAGAAATTCGCTCATTTTCTTTGTAATTTAATTCCCTGTAACTGTCCCTTTGAAAGGGATGTGACCATTTTTAAACACACTTTTCACATTCCTGCTCTGTGTAAACTAAATCCTCTATATAAAGAAATTGTCAACCTGCGCCTCCGCGCCCTCAGTTATTTAGAAGGAGACTGTGGGGAAAATATCGAGAAATATATTTGTTAGTAGTTAGTTGTTAGTGGTTAGTCGTTAGTGGTTAATCATTAGGGATTAGTTACTAAATAATGACAAAAAACTAATGACGAAGGACGAAGGATATAATGACCAAGCCCAAAATCGCAGACCTCCTCAACGAACCAGGTTGCGAACACAATCACAAAAAAGGACAACAAGGAAAAAATAAAGCTTGTACTCAACAAGCTAAACCTGGGGCTGCCCAAGGAGGATGTGCCTTTGATGGAGCGTCCATCGCCCTCGTGCCGATTACCGATGCTGCTCATTTAGTTCACGGACCGATCGCCTGTGCGGGCAATTCTTGGGGCAGTCGCGGGAGTCTGTCTTCTGGTGCTACTACCTATAAAATGGGTTTTACCACCGATATTAGCGAAAATGACATTATCTTTGGCGGAGAAAAAAGACTTTATAAAGCGATCGCCCAAGTTATCAACCGCTATCATCCTCCTGCTGTCTTTGTTTATTCTACCTGTGTTACTGCTCTAATTGGAGATGACTTGGATGCAGTGTGCGAAGCAGCTACTAATAAGTTTGCTACCCCGATTATTCCCGTTAATTCTCCTGGTTTTGTCGGTAGTAAAAATTTGGGCAATAGATTGGCTGGAGAGTCTCTATTAGATTATGTTGTCGGTACTGCCGAACCCGAATATACTACTCCCTACGATATCAATCTGATTGGAGAATACAACATTGCTGGAGAACTTTGGGGCGTATTGCCTCTTTTGGAAAAAGTTGGTATTCGCGTCCTCTCCAAAATTACAGGAGATGCTACCTTTGAAGAGATTCGCTACGCTCATCGTGCCCAACTAAATGTGATGATCTGTTCCAAAGCCCTAATTAATATGGGGCGAAAAATGGAGGAAAGTTACGGCATTCCCTACATCGAAGAGTCTTTCTATGGTATTGAGGATATGAACCGTTGTTTGCGGAATATCGCCCAAAAATTAGCTGATGTAGAATTACAACAACGGGTAGAAACTGTAATTGCTGAAGAAACTGCTAAACTCGATGTTGCTCTCGCTCCCTATCGCGCTCGACTCAAAGGTAAGCGGATGGTGCTATATACGGGAGGAGTAAAAAGTTGGTCGATTATGTCCGCAGCTCAAGATTTGGGCATGGAAGTAACTGCTACCAGCACTAAAAAAAGCACCGAAGAAGATAAAGCCAAAATTAAGCAGTTATTGGGTAAAGATGGCATTGCCCTATCTAAAGGTAACGCTCAGGAGCTATTGCGAGTAATTGCCAAGACTAAAGCTGATATGCTCGTAGCTGGTGGACGTAACCAATATACTGCCCTCAAAGCCCGAATTCCTTTCCTCGACATTAACCAAGAACGTCATAAACCCTATGCGGGATACGAGGGACTGATTGAAATGGCCAAAGAATTCGATCGCGCTCTTCATAGTCCTATTTGGCAACAAGTTCGTCAACCAGCACCGTGGGAATTAGTTAGTGGTTAGTTGTTGATTACCGACGAATCAAGAAACTTGTTACTCGCTACTTGCTACTTATTCTTCATCCTTTAAAAAGTCATGACTACCATCACCCGCAACAAAAAATCTGTAGCTGTCAATCCTCTCAAGCAGAGTCCTCCTTTAGGTGCAGCTTTAGCTTTCTTAGGATTAAAAGGAATTATACCTTTGTTTCATGGTTCTCAGGGTTGTACTGCGTTTGCCAAAGTTTTGTTGGTGCGGCATTTTCGCGAAGCAATTCCCCTAGCCACTACTGCTATGACAGAAGTTACGACGATTTTGGGTGGAGAAGAAAATATCGAGCAGGCAATTTTAACCTTGGTAGAGAAAGCTCAACCAGATTTGATTGGCTTATTAACTACGGGGTTAACAGAGACGCGGGGAGATGATATGCACGGCATTCTTAAATCGATTCGTCAGCGTCATCCCGAACTAGATTCTCTACCAATTATTTTTGTTTCTACTCCCGATTATAAAGGTGCGTTACAAGATGGTTTTGCTGCTGCGGTACAGTCAATTGTTACTACGGATTACGGTCAACCCTTAGAGACGCAAAATTTCGCATCTCAACAACAGGTAACGATTTTAGCTGGTTCGCTGCTTGCTCCTGGGGATGTAGAGGAAATTCAAGAAATAGTCGAGGCATTTGGCTTAAAACCGCTAATTATCCCCGATTTATCTGGTTCGGTAGATGGACACTTAGATGATGATTACAATAGCAAAACTCCTGGTGGTACTTCTCCATCACAGCTACAGCAATTAGAGCGATCGCTCTTTACCATTGCCATTGGGGAAAGTATGCGTCCTGCTGCGGAAATTTTACAACAAAAATTTGGTACTAACTATGAAATCTTACCGCGTTTGGCAGGTTTAGCAGCCGTAGATAAGTTTTTGTGGTTGTTAGCACAGATTGCTAGCTATAAAAACAGCGGATTCTTAGAGCCTCGGCAAAGCCGAAATTGCGATTGGCAATTTAACCCGCAAATACCATCCAAATACCAGCGTCAGCGTCGCCAACTACAGGATGCAATCCTCGATACCCATTTCTATCTTGGGGGTAAAAAAGTTTCTTTGGCCCTAGAACCAGATTTACTCTATCAAACTAGTTGGTTACTTAAAGAAATGGGAGCAGAAATTCAAGCTGCTGTAACTACTACCAAGTCACCTTTACTTAAAGAATTACCGATCGAGCGGGTAACTATCGGGGATTTAGAAGATTTGGAAAATTTAGCAGAAGGTTCGGATTTAATTATTACCAATTCCCAAGGAAAAAGCCTCGCCGAAAAACTAAATATTCCTCTATATCGTATGGGGTATCCTATCTACGATCGCTTGGGTAATGGTTCTCGTTGTTTAGTAGGTTATCGGGGTACGATGCAGTTTTTATTCGATCTCGGCAATATTTTTATTGAATTGGGACATTAGTTATTAGTTATTGCTAGGAGAGTAAGAAAATGAGTCAAGCTTTAACCCTACAGAAACCACCACAGTTAAACGAGTTTCAGCATCCTTTTGTACAAGAATTAATTAGGCAAATTCGTCTGGCAGACATTTTAGGAAAATATAAAAACTGGTCTGATGAATTACTAGTCGATCGATTAATTCTTTCTCCAGATCGAGAAAAATTGTACGCAAAAAATCTCAATCTCGAGCCTCTCAATCAGCTTTTGACCTCTGCCTTTTATAACGCTGTAGGAACGACTATCGAGAAAAAAACAGGTCATCTTACAGAAACTTATATTCATTTAAAAGGCAAAGAATTTAGTTCTGCGGTTATTTCTTGTGGTGGAGTTTTAGTTTTGTATTCACTAATTTGGGGATATAAAAGCTTGAGGTTTCTATCTTTACAAGAACTGATTGAATCCGCTGAAACTAATATTCGCCATGCTGTTAATAAAGCCAGTCACTATTTAGATTTTTAGTTTTTTGTCATTCGTAAAAAAATCGAGATCGATAACCAACAACCAATGACTAATAACTAATATTTAGGTTAGGAGATTTGAAAACATGAAAGTTGCCTTTGCTACCCAAGATAACGTTCATATTAATGCTCACTTTGGTTGGGCAAAAAAAGTTGATATTTATAATGTTTCTTCTGAAGGTTATAACTTCCTCAACACCGTTGAATTTGGCGGAGAGCTTAAAGAAGATGGTAACGAAGACAAATTAGTTCCCAAAATTAATGCAGTTGCCGATTGTACGATCGTCTATGTTTCCGCGATCGGAGGCAGTGCTGCATCTCGTCTCTTAAAAAACAAAATTACCCCACTAAAAGCCGAAAATCAAGACGATGAAATTACTGACGTACTTAATATTCTAGTGAAAACATTAGGCAACCCTCCCCCTTGGTTACGTAAAGCATTAGGCAAAAATGCCCCGAGTTTCGATTTTGAAGAAGAGGAATAATATACCACCGAGTAATGAGTAATAAGTAATCAACCACTCTCCTACTAACTACTAACCACTAACAAAAAATCATGACTACTACAACTACCATACCCGAAACCACTACTAGCATTGTTGAAGAGAGTACCTTTCTTAAAGAACTAGTGCTGCAAGTACGCGCTCAAGACCATTATGGCGTTTATCGCAGTTGGAAAGATGAATTAGTGCTAGCCAATTTTGTGGTTAGCAAAGAGAAAAAAAGTCAGATTTCTGTTGAAGGAGATGTCGATCCCGCTACTCAGTTAAGAATTCTTTGTTTCTATCGGGCGATCGCAGCTTGTATCGAAAAACAAACTGGTAAACTCTGCCAGGTGGTAATCGATCTTTCTCATGAAGGCTTCGGTTGGGCGATCGTCTGGACTGGACGCTTGATGGTATTATCTCGTACTTTACGGGATGCTCAACGCTTTGGCTATCCTTCCCTCAAGAAACTAGCTGCTCAAGGTGAAAGATTGGTCGATTCGGGCATCAAATCGATCGAAAATTTTCCTGATGCTGCAAATGCTTAATTGTTATTTGTCTTTTTTCATTTGTCCCTCGTTGTTTGTATTTTTAACTATCAATTAGTTATTTAACAACAATTTCCAAGGACTAATGACTAATAACCACTAACCACTAACAACAATGACTGCACTTGAAACAAAACCTCCAACCCCCGAAACTGTTGCAGAGCTGAAAAAAACAATTAAACGTCTCAACAGTAAGGCAGGTCAAATGAAAATGGATTTACACGATCTTGCCGAAGGTTTACCGACAGATTACGAAAAACTAATTGAGGAGGCAACTAAAACCTACGAAATTTTTCATCAATTAGTCCAACTCAAACAAAAACTCAAAACCTGGGAAAAACAATTGTCAAATTAATTCAAATTATTTGAGGAGCGATCGCCATGACTATAACTGCTAGTACACCAAAAACTTTAGCTGCATTTCAAGCCTTAACTGACGCAGAAGATTACTTACAATTTTTCGACATAGAATATGACCGCGATTTTGTGAATATAAATCGTCTCCATATTTTGAAACAGTTTTCTCTCTTAATTAAGGAAGTCGATAAAACTTTCACCGATGTTAGCGAAGCAGAAAAACTAGAAAAGTATCGCCTGGCTCTAGAAGAAGCTTATCAAGTTTTCTTAACCTCTAGTCCTCTGGAAACTAAGTTGTTTAAAGTATTTCAAACTAAACCGAAAAATTTTGTTTCCTTAGATGACTTAGCCAAAAAAGCTAAATAGTCACTTGTCACTTGTCATTGGTCATTGGTCATCGATCATTGATTATTAGAAGTAAATTTTTAATAAATAAACAAACAAATGACTAAAGACTAAAGACTAAGGACAAAAACACAAATGACTAAGGACAAACAACAGATGACAAATCTAACACCAAAAGAACTAGAACGCTATAGCCGACAAATTCAACTGACTGGTTTCGGAGAATCAGGACAAAAAGCCCTGAAAAATACAACTGCTCTGGTTTCTGGAGTAGGTGGTTTGGGGGGTACGGTGGCTCTTTACCTAGCAGTTGCTGGTATTGGTAAGCTGATTCTAGTTCGTGGTGGAGAATTACGTCTGGATGACATGAATCGTCAGATTTTAATGACTGATGATTGGGTAGGAAAACCAAGAGTTACTAAAGCTAAAGAAACTCTCTCTCAAATTAATCCCGACATAGAAGTTGAAGCGATCGCGGAGTATATCACCGCTGATAATGCAGATTCTCTCGTCCAACGTGCCGATATTGCTCTCAGTTGCGCTCACAATTTTCCCGAACGAGATTTACTCAATGCTGCCTGTGTGCGTTGGCAAAAGCCGATGGTAGAAGCTGCTATGAATAGTATGGAAGCTTATCTAACAACTATCGTTCCCGGTCAAACCCCCTGTCTGTCTTGTCTCTTCCCTGAAAAACCCGACTGGGATCGCCGTGCCTTTGGCGTACTCGGTGCGGTATCTGGAACTCTCGCCTGTTTGAGCGCATTAGAAGCAATCAAGCTAATTACAGGATTGGGTAAACCTCTTTTAGGACAATTACTCAATATGGATTTAGCCAACCTGGAGTTCAACAAACTTCACCTCTACAAAGACCCTGACTGTCCCGTCTGTGGCAAAAAAACAGAAGAAGCAGAAGCGATCGACCACCAACTACTGACTACTAACTACTAACCAAAAGGAGATTCTCATGACCGTTTACTTAACCGAAAAAGCAGCTTTCAGACTCCGTAGTTTTATCCGTGCCAATGCTGACGAGACTACTCCCGAAAAAGGTGTTCGTGTAGCAGCAGTAGATGGTGGCTGTAGCGGTTTTGAATATGCGTTGGATATAGTCGATCGCCCAGAAACTGACGATTTGATTTACGAACAAGACAAAGTAAAAATCTACCTCGATCGCCAAAGCGCACCTTTTTTAAATGGCATTGTCATTGATTTTGTCGAAAGCTTAACCCAAGCTGGATTTACTTTTGAAAATCCCAATGCTACTGAAAGCTGTGGCTGTGGCAAGTCTTTCTCTGTAGCCGATTGTACTCCTGAAGCTGTTCCTTGTAGCTAGTAATTAGTCATCGATTAATACCAGCAATAAATGACGAAGAACAAAAGACAAATAACTAAATTATGAGGAGAACAAAATTATGGGCACTACTTACAAAGTTCGTCTAATTAAAGGCAAACGTAAAAAACCCCCTGAAATAGATGTAACCATTGATGTTCCCGAAGACGAATATATTCTCGATGCAGCAGAGGAGCAAGATTTAGAACTGCCTTCTTCCTGTCGTTCTGGAGCTTGTTCTAGTTGTGTAGGCAGAATTGTCGAAGGAGAAATAGATCAAGAAGATCAAAGCTTTTTAGATGACGAACAAATTGCGAAAGGATATGTTTTATTGTGCGTGGCATATCCTAAATCTGATTGCACGATTAAAACCCATCAAGAAGCCTATTTGGTTTAAATTGTTATCGGTCATTGGTCATTCGTTATTCGTCATTGGTTATCGGTCGTTAGCCATTAGCTAGTAAGACAAAGTACAAAACACAAAGGATAAAGTACAAAAAACAAAGGACGAAAGACTAATGACAAACAACAAAACCATCTGGAAACAAGTTGTTTATAAGACTGGGGTTTGGCTAGCTTTTGAAATTTGGCTCAATCTTATCGGGTTGGATGATATTGCTGATTATAGTGAGTTTATTTTTGCTCAAGAGTTAGAATTAAGTCTCAAAAATCACAAAACAGTCAAAATTATTGAGTATCCACCCCAGTTTTGTCCTCAAATAGATGATTTCTGTCCCATCCCAGGAACGGTAATTAAACCAGCAGAGCTTGAAGAAGATAAGTGTAAGGCTAAAGCGAAAATATTCAAACACAAATGCCAACAACTTGCCCAACCTTGTCTCAAAATAGTATGTCTAGCGTCAATGGATTTTAGCGTATCTATGAATTAAATGGATAATGATTAGTCGAGAAAAATTAGCGCAAGAATATATAAATATTGTCAATAATTATTATCCCCTAGCGGGTGGATTATTGCGCCATTGTTTGGTCAAAATTCTCGATTTAAATGTCGATCGGGCTAAGAAAAAATTTTATTATTTGGGTATTTATTATCCCGATAAAATCGGCGATCGCTTATTAGAACAACAAGATGTCTTTAGAGATGCTGCCGATAATATGGGATTAGTAGAAGTAGTTTTTTTAAATGCCAATCATTTAGTAAAAGACCCCCATTCTCAAATTAAACAACAGGATTTTCGTTTCTGGCTAGAGCTATGTTGGATTGCTGACGAAGTCGAGTAATTTTTTAGGAGAAATAAAATGTTGGCAGTTAGTATACTTATTTTATCAATAGGTATAGGAATAAGTTTTTTAATTATTCATGATGAAGATGAAATTCATCAAATAGTTGCTTTTTTATCGGGTTTAATTGCTCTGATATGTATCTTCGTTTTAATTCCACCTTTAATTAAGGGTTTATTGGGATTATTACTAATTACGATTGTACCTAAGATATTTCCCGTTCATAACAGCTTTAGATAATAGTATATTAACTATTAAGATCTGGCTTATGCTCTAGCACTCATTTGTGGAAGGAGATAGATTTACCCATGAAAAATTATTAAATATTAAAAAATAACATCAATGATTAAAGATAGTTTTGTATCTACATTTACGGTTATTAAAAATAATTTTGATTATCCTAAAAATAGTTAGGTAAAAGAAAAATGGATTGTCACGATTGCCATCAAAGCTGTCAGCCAAAAAGAAAGAATACTGGTTGGAAATTATTTGGCTTTGGTTCTAAAAGATCGGTAAAAAATAATTTTACTCACAGTTCTCAAACTACTATTGCTTTAGTCGGTTCACCGAATGTAGGTAAGAGTTTATTGTTTAACCTTTTAACTGGTACTTACGTCACGGTTTCTAATTATCCAGGGACAACAGTAGAAGTATCAAAAGGCAACACGGTAATTGCTGGAAAGAAAGTAACTTTTTTGGATACGCCAGGAATGTATTCTTTAATCCCAATTACCGAAGAAGAGAGCGTCGCCAGAGATTTAATTATGAACGAGGCGGTGAATCTAGTTATTCACGTAGTCGATGCCAAACATTTAGGCAGAATGCTCAACCTCACTTTGCAATTAATTGAAGCTCAATTACCCCTATTGCTGGTAGTTAATATGATTGACGAAGCACAAAAATTAGGTATTTGGGTAGATGAGAATCAGTTAGCCTACCAACTGGGTATTCCTGTTGTCACTATGGCAGCAGCGCAAAAAGTGGGACTGAAAAAATTAATCGCCAAGGTAGCAGATTATGTCCAGTCAACTCCTCTATCCGTCACCTATTGAAACGGCAATTAGTCGTATTGAGTCTTTACTCGACGATCGATTAGAAAATCAAATTTCGCGACGTAGTATTGCTCTATTACTTTTGCAAAAAGACCCCACCTTGAGATCGCAGTTACGGCAAGAACCCTATTTTCCAGAAATTGAAAGGATTGTTAGCGAAACTCAGGCTGGTATGTCTGAATCATTAACTTTTGCGATCGCCGAATCTCGGCATCAACTAGCAATGGCGATCGAACAAGATGTTACCATTCAACCACAGCAACAACGTACTTTTAAACATGAGTGGCTGCATCAGTTAACTGTTCATCCAGTAACGGGTATTCCCATTCTCGCTTTAGTTCTCTACTTCGGTGTCTATCAATTTGTGGGAGTATTTGGTGGAGGAACATTGGTTGATGGAATTGAAGGATTTTTTGAATCACAGATTAATCCAGTAGTTAATTCTATTGTCGCTGCTATTGTCCCCTGGCAAGTTGTTCGAGATTTGTTGGCTAACGATTACGGCATCATTACTTTAGGCATTCGGTACGCTGTGGCGATCGTTTTACCTATTGTCACGACTTTCTTTTTAATGTTCTCCCTCTTGGAAGATAGTGGTTATTTACCCCGTCTATCCTTATTGATGGACCGCTTGTTTAAAACTATCGGACTTTCAGGGCGATCGATTATTCCTCTAATTTTAGGGTTGGGCTGCGGTACGATGGCAACTCTAGTCACCCGCACCCTAGAAAGCAAACGAGAACGAATTATTGCTACATTACTTTTAGCGTTAACTATTCCCTGTTCGGCACAACTGGGGGTAATTTTAGGTCTACTTTCCCAAGAACCCACAGCTTTGTTGGTTTGGGCTACTGTAATGGTGGCAATCTTTTTGGGAATCGGTTTTTTAGCGGGGAAAATGGTACCGGGAAACACCGCTTGTTTTTATATGGAGATTCCTCCCTTAAGACTACCTCGTTTAAAAGCCATTCTGACTAAAACTTACGTGCGCCTCAAATGGTACTTTGGTGAAATTTTGCCCTTGTTTATCTTTGCTTCCGTCTTAATTTGGGCAGGTAAACTAACAGGGTTATTCGATCTAGTAGTCAGAAGATTAGAACCAGTCATGCTGTGGTTGGGATTACCCAAAGAAGCTGCACCTACTTTTCTTTATGGCTTTTTCCGTCGGGACTATGGGGCAGCAGGAATGTTCGATTTGCACTCTTCTGGTATTTTAGCAGGTCAACAATTAGTCGTAGCAGCAGTAACTTTAACTCTGTTTATTCCCTGTATCGCCCAACTGCAATTTATGTTTAAAGAAAGAGGAATAAAAAACACGCTGGCGATCGCTAGTTTTGTAATTTTATTTGCTTTTTCTTTGGGCTACATGCTCAATCGATTATTAACCATTATGGAGCTAAGTTTTTAAAATGTTTACTCAAAGTTTTTCCGTTTACTATTCACCCCTAAATTTCCTGGCGACTAAAACCCAAGGCGTTATTACTGCCATTAGAAATAAAGACGAACAAATTGTCAAAAAACTTTTAGCTATGGGGGTTCATACAGGAATGCCAATTACCTTAGAACAAAGATTTCCTGCTTTTGTTATTAGAGTTGGTCGAACTCGCATTGCGATCGATAAAGATATTGCTAATTCGATTAAGGTTAGAGTTACTACAAGAAGTTAGTGGTTAGTAGAGGCGAATGGTCATTAGTCATAGGTCATAGGTCATAGGTCATAGGTCATAGGTCATAGGTCATTAGTCATTAGCCACAAAGGACAAAAAACTAATGACGAAGAACAAATAACTTTAATCAACAGCAATGGCTACATCGGTCGCTTTAATTAAAGCATAAGCTTCTTGGTCTTCTGCTAAACTAAGTCTTTCTGCTGAAGATTTAGTAATTATAGAAATGACTTCTACCCCTGGTGCTATTTCTAAAGTTATTTCTGCATTGACTGCCCCTAGTTCCACCTTTTTGATTGTACCTTTGAGAGTATTACGAGTACTGAGTTTCATAATCTTACTGATTTTATTTAATGAAAATATTATATCCAATATCTATTTTTATAGACATTAATTTTGGGAAGATACGATCGTGAAAAACTATCGAAAAATATTAGAATTTTTAAGTATTAGTATTTTGTCCCTATTGCTAGTAGCAGGATGTAATTATCTGAGTATTATTCAAGTAGAAAATCCCAGTCAAGCTACTTCATTAACTCAATTAACTGTATCAGTAGCAGCAAGCTTAAAAAATGCTATAGAAGAAATTGAGCCTTTATACGAGAAAAAGCATCCCGAGACTAAAATTATTTACAATTTTGCTTCTTCTGGCTCATTACAACGCCAAATCGAACAGGGCGCACCTGTAGATGTATTTATTTCTGCTGCTACTGACAAAATGGATGTCTTGGAAAAACAGGGAATATTACTAACAGAAACTCGTCGCGATTTATTGAAAAATCAAATGGTTTTAGTTGTCCCTGTCAGTAAGAGAAAAAATAATCTTAAGGTCGATAATTTTAGCGATTTGACTACTAAAAAAGTAACCAGAGTTGCTTTAGGAGAACCCAAAAGCGTTCCTGCGGGTAAATACGCCCAAGAAGTTTTAAATTATTTCAAAATTGCTGATAAAGTAAATTATAAAGCCGTTTACGCTAAAGACGTTCGCCAAGTTCTTAATTACGTCGCTACAGGTAACGTAGACGCAGGGATTGTTTATCGTACCGATGCTCTATCTGTCGATCGTGTCCAGATAGTCGCTACTGCCCTAAAAAACACCCATTCTCCCGTCATTTATCCTATTGCTGCGATCGAAGATAGCGATAACCCAGAAGCTGCAAAAGAACTAATAGAATTTTTAACTACTCCCGAAGCTCAAGCAGTATTTGAAGAGTACGGGTTTGATGTGGTCATTGGTCATTAGTCATTAGTTATTGGTTATTAGATAAAAAACAAACAACAAAGGACGGAATAGCGAATGACAAAATTAACTAGAAAACGAGACTGGAAAGCTTATTACGATAATGTAGCTAATCGTCCACCAAGAAAAACGATTCTGACTGCTTTGGCTGCTTTTAAACAACCGGGAATAGCTATCGATCTTGGTTGTGGTGATGGTAGAGATACAGTAGTAATGTTACGGCACAATTGGACGGTATTGGCGATCGATAAAGAACCCGATGCTATTACTCGTTTACTAGCTCGTCCTCATCTTAATACCCAGCAATTAACTACTCAAATAGTTAGTTTTGAAGAATTACAACTTCCCGAATCGGTAGACTTAATTAATGCCAGTTTTTCTTTACCTTTTTGTTCTCCAGAAGCTTTTCCTAACTTGTGGTACCGCATAACCAATGCTCTATCTACTGGTGGTAGATTTTGCGGACATTTATTCGGCGACCGCGATTCTTGGTGCGATCGTGGATTTATTAATTGTTTTACTCGTCTACAAGTAGAAACCTTTCTCAAACCCTACGCGATCGAATTACTAGAAGAAGAAGAACATCTAGGCAAAACCCCTCTAGGAGAAGATAGATACTGGCACATCTTTCATATTGTCGCCAAAAAAAAGATGAACTGATAACTGATAACTGATGACTGACAAATGATGACTGACCTAACCCCCATCTGGATATCTCTCAAAACCGCCACTACCGCCACGGTAATTACCTTTTTCCTGGGAATTATGGCAGCGCGGTGGATGTTGGGCGATCGAGGGAAATCTAAAGGATTAATTGAAGGTTTATTAACTGCCCCTTTGGTACTTCCACCCACTGTAGTTGGTTTTTTATTATTACTTTTATGCGGTAGAAATGGGTTTATCGGTCAAATATTAGATTATTTTGGTGTTACAGTTATTTTCTCTTGGTATGCTACTGTTATCGCTTCAACAGTAGTGGCTTTTCCCTTAATGTATAAAACTGCTTTGGGAGCATTTAAACAAATTGATTCTAATCTGCTTGCCTGTGCCAGAACTTTAGGATCTTCCGAATGGACGGTTTTTTTGCGAATTATATTACCATTAGCCAAGCCAGGATTAATTGCTGGTACTTTACTAGCTTTTGCTCGCGCTTTAGGGGAATTTGGTGCGACTTTAATGTTAGCTGGTTCGATTCCTGGCCAAACCGAAACGATTCCCATTGCTATTTTCTTTGCTGCTGAAGGTGGGGCAATGGATAGAGCATTATTGCTAGTGATAATTATGTTAGTAATTTCTTTGGGAGTAATTACGGCAGTTAATTATTGGACTGAAGGAAATAGAGAAGTCAGAAGGCAGGTAACGAAAGCAGTCCCTCCAGAAGGCAGAAGAAGGCAATTAACGGTGGAATATCCTCAAAAAATAGCCCCTTGGGATTTGAAAGGAGAACGCAAGAAAGCCATAGATTATCCCGTACCTCAAGCCAAAATTGAGTTAATTGTCGATATCCAAAAACAGCTACCTGATTTTTTATTAGAAGTTGCTTTTCAAACCAATCAAACGCCGTTGGGTTTACTAGGTGGTTCTGGTGCGGGTAAAAGCCTTATTCTGCGGTGTATTGCTGGATTGGACACTCCTGATCGAGGACGTATTGTTTTAAATGGTAGGGTACTATTTGATTCAGAACGAGGCATTAATTTACTGCCACGAGAACGCGCCTGTGGTTTTTTATTTCAAAATTATGCCCTCTTTCCCCATTTAACTATTGCCGAAAATATTGCTTTTGGAATGCGATCGCCTCAATCTAAACGGGAAATTAAACAAGAGGTGGAACGGCAATTAATCGCGGTAGACTTACCAGGAATGGGCAGTCGCTATCCTCGGGAGCTTTCAGGAGGACAACAACAAAGGGTAGCTTTAGCTAGAGCTAAGGCAAGTGAACCAGGAATAATGCTTTTAGATGAACCTTTTTCCGCTTTAGATACTTATTTGCGCGATAAACAAGAAAAACTCCTCAGAAATAACTTAATTCACTATCAAGGAGTGACTTTGTTTATTACCCATAATCTGGAAGAAGCCTATCGAGTATGCCCTAACCTGTTAGTAGTAGATAAGGGACGAGCGATCGCTCATGGTACAAAACAAGATATTTTCGAGCATCCCCGTAATTTTAGAACTGCACTGGTTACTGGCTGTAAAAACTTTTCTCGTGCTGTTGGTCTATCAGACCGACATATTCAAGCGCTCGACTGGGATTGTATTCTAGAGGTAATAGAACCCATACCACAGTCTTTAAAATATGTGGGCATTCGCGCCCATCAACTCATTTTTCCCGACACAGATGACGGAGCAAATACTTTTCCTTGTTGGTTGGCGACTATTAGCGAAACCCAACACCGCATGACTTTATATCTTAAGTTAAACCAACCTCCTACTCATCCTGAAGATTATCATCTCCAAGCAGAAGTTTTTAAAGATAAATGGGCAGAATTAAAAGACCGTCCCTTTCCTTGGAAGATTCAACTCAGTCAATTGCGAATTATATTGTTACAAGCTTAATTAGGGTTTGCTGAAAAACTTCCTCCTGTAAATTTTTCGTTGATGGGAAATTGAGTTATCGATCAACGCACTCGATCGATAGTTGTGGCGAGCGCTCCACAAATGTTACCAAGCATCTGAAGCAGCTCGAGCGATTATCTAAATGCTTCGATCG
>JASJDJ010000050.1 GCA_030065635.1 Xenococcaceae cyanobacterium MO_188.B32 | reverse complement strand
AAATTAGTTATTGGTTTCATCTCGGGAAGTTTTCCAATACCAGATAAACACCGTCACTGCGTATTGTCTGTGAAATACTCGCTCAAAATAAGTAGCTTTAATTACATATGCCCAGAATGTTTACAATTATTTAAATTATTCTGTACTTAGTTACAAACACTATATAGTTCCTGTAAGTTACTGAGAAGTCCAGTGACGCTTTCAATGCTATGGGTGACTCCTTTAGTATTGTAGAGTAGATACTACAACTTCGCCGTCAGGCAAGTGGTAGAGACTTCATATGCTTTTACGGTAATGAGTTATGGAATTACAACAGCTTTGGCAGGAATATAGCGATCGCCTTCGACAGTTCTTACTGTCCAGAGTCAAAAATCGAGCAGATGTCGATGACTTACTTCAAGAGATTCTAATCAAGACTTATCGCCATCTAGATACAGTCAAAGAGCCAGAAAAGTTTCTCTCCTGGCTGTTTCAGATCGCTCGTAATACCCTAATTGATTACTATCGGAAATCTGGGTAGAAACTTCGCGCCAGGATATAGTCAAGGGAGCAATATTAACAAATGAAGAACCAGAACAATACGAACAAGTTCGACAAGAGTTGACTAACTGCATTCGTCCTTTTCTCGATCGGCTTCCACCTAAATATCGAGAGGCTATAGAAGCAGTCGATCTACAAGGTGAATCTCAGAAAGAACTTGCCAAGAAACTAGGGTTATCTTATTCAGCAGTTAAATCACGGGTACAGCGAGGTAGAAGTATGCTCAAAGCAAAATTTGAGGAATGCTGCCGTTACCAGTTAGATGTTCGCGGTAATATCATCGATTTTGCAGCCAAACTAAACGGTTGTTGAGGTTGCTTCACTTAATGCGTCTTTTCAGAGAGTCCTCCGTCTATAGGGTTGAAGAGGAAATAACCTCGATTCTTTAGTTAAAAAATCCTATAAGGAGATTTAAATCATGTCACGTATTCAGCTTGCCCTTAATGTTAGTAACCTCGATGATTCGGTTGCTTTCTACAGCAAACTATTTAGCGTTGAACCTGCTAAACGTCGTCCTGGTTATGCTAATTTTGCGGTAACAGAACCACCTTTAAAATTGGTACTGATTGAAAATAATAACCAAGCAGGAACTCTAAATCATTTAGGAGTTGAGGTAGAAACCTCTAATGAAGTCAGTGCAGCAGAGCAGCGTTTAAACAGTAAAGGACTAGAAACAGAAACTGAAAATCGAGTTTCCTGCTGTTATGCAGTACAAGATAAGGTTTGGGTAAGCGATCCCGATAATGCACCTTGGGAGATTTATAAGGTTTTAGATGATGCAGCTACTTTTGGTCGGACTCAAGCTAATACACCAGCTTCAGCTTGTGCCAGTTGTGGCAGCTAAAGCTAAAATTTCCTTTACTCTAAAATAAATTTATTTTGAAACCAGGCGATCGCCCGTTCTAAAGCTGGTTCAATGGGGGATTGAGGTAAACCTAATTCCTCTTTGGCTTTGGTTGCATCGTAATACATTTTTTGTCTTGCCATGCGTACTCCATCCAGGGGTACAGAAGGTTTTTTCCCTAACAGTGTGAGAATTTTTTCGTCTATCCAAGCAGCAGTATAAGGGATGGGGTAGGGAATAATTTTATTTGGTGCAGGGATATTCGTAATTGCTGCTAGTTTTTCCAGTAAAGCTTTGAGAGTAAGATTACAATTACCCAAAATATATCGATCGCCTGTTTTTCCTTTTTCTAATGCGAGTAAATGTCCCCAAGCCACATCCCGAACATCAATTAAATTTAAGCCTGTATTGAGATAAAAGGGCATCTTTCTCTGCAAAAATCTGACGATAATATTGCCTGTAGGAGTCGGCTTAATATCCCAGGCACCGATAGGGGTACTAGGATTGACAATTACAATATCTTGACCCAATTCAACTGCTTTAACTGCTTCCCGTTCAGCCCAATATTTAGATTTTTTATAATGACCGATTAATTTCTCCACAGGACTTTGATAGGTTTCATCAACGGCTTGACCATTTTCCCCTACACCGATCGCAGCGACAGAACTAGTATATACAATACGTTCAACTTTTGCTTGAGAGGCTGCTGCGAAAATATTGCGCGTCCCCAATACATTATTCAGATATAGTGCTTGTTTATCTTTCTGCCAGAGAGAATAATGAGCAGCAACATGAAACAATAGGTGACATCCTTTGATTTTCTGGGATAAATCCGAGTCATTTAAGTTTCCTTCGACTATCTCTACTTCTAGAGACTTAAGATTATCCAAACAACTAGTAGGACGTACTAAAACTCTTACTTTATATCCCTGTTGTAGTAGTAAGCGAACTAAATTAGCTCCCACAAATCCGCTACCACCTGTTACAAAAGCACGCATATTCTTCGATCGAACCTTACAATATTACTTATTACTCATTACTTGCGCCTAAAGATACTAGTGCATAACATCAGTTAGTAATCTAGTCCCGCTTGTCTTTCGCAAGCAAAATCCTTTTCTTGCCACATTTGCATATCTATAGCTAATAATTGGTTGACCTGAGAACAAGACGGTTTAATTACTTGACTTCCCAAAGCCCAAACCAAACTACGTATTACATCTAGTGTGGTTTTGGCAGCAGATTCGTAATTACCTGGTACTCCCTTTTCTGGAGCAATATCTAACTCAGTTGAGATACCATTAGAACCCAATAAAATGTTAGCTAACCATTTAGCTCTAGGAAGATGAGTAGCCGAAGTAATTAATTTTACTTTGTGGACATTCCACTTAGTTAGTATGGGTAAACTGAAGAAAAAATTACCGAAAGTAGATTCGGCACACTTTTCTAACCAAACACGATTCAAGGGAGCTTGTTCCCGTTGAAAAATAAGGAAAATACAAGGATCGTCAGAGCCGTGAGAAATTAAGACAGGTATATAGGGATGTTGTTTAGCGAGTTTAGCTACATATATTTCTCGATTGATACTTCCTCCCAAGACTAAAAAAGCATCTATAGGTTTATTTCTGTTGTGGGGAAGTTGCCAGAGAATATTAAACAGTAAGTGAATAAACAAGATTAAGAGAGCAAAGAGTAAGATTAGTTTAAGCGATCGCCCAATCTTTTTTTTGAACCGAACTAGTAAATCATACTGTCTCATTATTATTCTTTACTTTGCAAAAAGTATAACTCCTATACCGACGTACCGAGTCACGTCTCTACGAACTCCGTACGCGTACGCGTACGCGTACGCGAAGCGACTACCGAAGGTCAGCGGGATACCGAAGGTCACTCCGAACTCAAATTGAGAGAAATATCCACAAACGTAATTCGGAAACCCGTATTTTACGGAGACTTTTCCCTTGCTCTACAATATATATAAAAATAAGAAAAATTAAATTTACTAGTAAAATAACAATAATTTGGACAGATATGGGATTTTTTGACTCTGAGGTAGTTCAACAAGAAGCCAAACAACTGTTTGAAGATTATCAATCCCTAATGCAACTAGGGGGCGAATACGGTAAGTTCGATCGCGAGGGCAAGAAAATGTTTATCGAGCGAATGGAAACCCTAATGGAACGTTATCGTATCTTTATGAAGCGTTTCGAGCTATCCGAAGACTTTATGGCACAAATGACTGTACAACAACTAAAAACCCAATTAGGTCAATTTGGTGTTACACCACAGCAAATGTTTGACCAAATGAATATAACATTAGAACGAATGAAATCCGAAATAGAATAGGCTTCTTGTTTGGAGCGCAAATCTTGTTGATATTAGCTCTTAGCTTTTAGCTTTTGGCTCTCAGCTTTTTAAGCTTATACTATTTCTCAAAAGTAGTTTTAGTATTAATTGTCAGGGACGAGGAAATTGAGAAGCTGCGGGAAAATATCTGACTGGTTCTTTTTCCAAGGCTTTGAGCATAAAAGAACGCCAAATAGGAGCAGCATGACTACCACCAGTGACACCTTTGCCTAGGGTTTTATAGTTGTCATTGCCCACCCACACTGCTGTTGCTAGTTGAGGCACATAGCCAACAAACCAAACATCTCTTTCTGAAGACGTAGTACCTGTTTTTCCTGCTGCGGGACGACCTATATCGGCATTTTTGCCTGTTCCTTCAGCAATTACCCCTTTCATTAGTGAAGTTAGAGTTGCAGTTGACCATCGATCTAAAATAAGTTTGGGTTGAGGTCTATTGTCAAGCAAAATATTCCCCTTGCTGTCCGTTACTTGAATAATAATGGTCGTCTCTGAATGCCAACCATTATTAGCAAAAGTAGCATAAGCTCCCGCCATTTCTAATGGTGTTACCCCAATTGAACCCAAAGGTAAAGAAATTACAGGCTGTAAAGGACTTTTAATGCCCAGACGACGACAAACTGCTATTACTTTATCTAAACCCACTGCTTTACCCAGTTTAACGGCAGGAATATTACGCGATTGAAGTAAAGCAGTCCTCAAAGACATTTCTCCAGCAAACTTTCCGCCATAATTTTTGGGACGATAGTAACCAGAAGGAACACGATACTTCACTGGAGAATCTTCAATCGTAGTACTAGGAGTATATTTACCACTAGCAAAAGCTGTATAGTAGACAAACGGTTTAAAAGAAGAACCTGGTTGACGACGAGCTTGAGTAGCACGATTAAACTGACTCTTATCGCGATCGACCCCCCCTACTAAAGCTTTAACAAAGTGAGTTCTAGGGTCTACAGCTACTAAAGCTACTTGTTCTGCACGTACACCCCAACTTCTGATTCTACGGTGTCCTTTCTTTACTTCTTCTTCTGCCATTTTCTGAAAATAATAGTCAATGGTAGTTTGAACCCGCATACCCCCCTGAAGAACTTTCTCCTCACCAAATTTTTCTTTTAACTCTGCGGTAACTGCTTCTGTAACAGAAGGTAATTTACTCGTACGCCAGGCAGTAGGCTTATTTACTAATAAAGGTTCTTTTCTGGCTGCTGCTTCTTCGGCAGGAGTAATCCAACCTAAATTCCGCATCCGCCTCAGTACTACAGCTTGTCGTCTTTTAGTTGCAGTATAGTTAATAAAAGGACTATATTGTTGTGGTGCTTGAATTAAACCAGCCATCATAGCTGATTCTGCCAAATTTAACTCGCTGGCACGCTTATTAAAATAAGTTTCAGCAGCAGTTTGGACCCCATAGTTATTGTGCCCCCAATAAATATTATTGAGGTACATATACAAAATGTCGTCTTTGCTAAAAACTTGCTCTACTCTAAAAGCAATAATAACTTCTGCTAGTTTACGGCTAAAAACACGTTCTTTGGTCAGAAAAAGATTTTTAACTAGCTGCATGGTAAGAGTAGAAGCACCTTCTGATACACTACCTTTTTGCCAGTTTACCCAAGCAGCGCGACCAATACTATAAGGGTTAATTCCTTTATGTTGATAAAAATTACTATCTTCTATGGCAATAACTGCTCGTTTTAGTTCTGGAGAAATTTGTTTAAGAGGAGTAATTTCTCGATTTGCTTCACCGTGAAGACTGGTTAATAATCTACCTTTGATATCATAAATATAGCTGGTTTCGGAAGGAACATAATTTTTCAAAACTCTTACATCGGGAAGATTGCGAAAGCTGATAGCTAAACCAACTAATCCTCCAGCGACAATTGAGCTAGTAATCATAGTAATGCCCAAAATTGTTCCGCCTGTAGCTTTAGCTACGCCGATCGCGAAAGAAGACAAAAAGTGAGATTGCTGTTTAGGTGATTGTTTTTGCTCGATGGTTTTAGACGACACGATACATTTATATCCTTTTTTGTAAACACACAATAAACTAAGAGACAATCGAATAGAATCTTAATTATACTTTGGGCTTTGTAGTTATTGTTGAACGCTCGTGCCAAGTCTGGCACCGTCGGGATCGCGTTACCTTTATCTACTAACAAAAAACCCACGGCTTTAGTAGACGTGGGACATTTATTAATGAGTTACAATTCGAGCTTAATTAAGTAAACTCTAGAAAGTAAAAGTAGTTCTGACTGAACCGATAACACCACCATCTTCATCACTATCACCAAATGGAGCAGTTATGTAAATTATGCCGGGAGTAACAGAAATATTGTCATTCAGTTGGTACTTATAAAAGCCTTCAACATGGAGAGCTACATCATCTCCACCTGTACGACAAGCAGCACCATCACAACCGCCAACATAGGGTTCTGCACCGACGATCACACCACCCAAGTTACCTTCTTTACCTAGGTCGGGAAAGGCTAAGCCTACTCCATAAGACCAAATATCGGTATCTGCATCATCATCGCTGGGTTGGTCTGCATCGGTAAACATACCAAAAGCATTAATAGCTATTCTAGGTGTTATTTGGTATGAGCCTTCAAGACCAAAAGAGTTAGTGGTGATAGCAACATCCGTATAAGGACTACGGGCATTTTCTGTACCAACTCCAAGATCGAAGATGGTATTGTCATCTCCTGTGAAATAAGCACGGACATAAGTTGCAGCTACTTGAAGTTTATCGGTAGGAGTCCAAGTTATTTGTCCCAGAGCAGAATATTCCCCGTTGAAAAGACCGTTACCTTCGGAGGGGTCGAAAGAATTACCGCCGAAATAGCCTGCACTTAAGGTCAAAGTTTCCAACAAATCGTAGTTAGCACCAATACCGCCACCAGAAGCTAGGCCAATTTTATAAATTGGGCTAGATTCACCAAAGCTCGAAAGAGAGCCAGTTGCCCCTGTGAAGCTGTCTAAATAGGGGCTAACTGAAGGTACAAAGTCTACCCAAAGAGGGAAAGCTGCGGGTAAATAGACTTGTATTTTTTCACCAATAGGGAAATAGTAAGCTAACCAGCCAATCTCGACGTTATTGTCATTATCGAAACTATAGGTAAATGCACCTTGATCTATGTTTTCAAAGGCTGTAGCGTTACCAGCATCTAAACGAGTATACAGAGCATCTTTGCCAGTAAAGCTAGATACAAAGTTTAAACGAACTCTATCTTGGAAAACAGCTTGGTTCCCATCTCTGTTGAATTCTTGAGCTAGACCAAAAACTACTTCCCCTTCTAATTTGGTAGTAGTAGAAAACTGATGGTCTTCAAGGAAAGCTGTCCGACTTTCTAAATTATCTACCCTACCGCTAAGAGTAGCTAGTTCGGCTTCAAACTCTTGAGTTAGACGATTGAGAGTGTCGATATCTTCTCTGGCGATAGCTTCAGAAGCAGCAATTAAACGCTCGATTTGGTTCAAACAAGCATTTAAACCAGCAGCAAATTCGTAACGACTTAAAGCTCGATTACCCCTGTAGGTTTGATTGGGATAACCTACAATACAACCGTAGCGATCGACTAAACTCCTTAAAGCTTCATAAGCCCAATCTGTAGGGGAAACGTCTCGTAACTGATTGACATTAGTTACTTGCTCGAGCGAGTTTGTTTGACCTTCCTGACTATAGTTATTAAGTCGATCTAAGATTTGACCTTGCTCGGTAGCAGCTTGAGCAATGATAATTCCTCGATCTTTAATGGTTTCTACTTCTGCACTATGAGCAGGAGCAACACCTAAGGCTAAACCGAGCATTGCTGGGCTAGCTAGCAGACAATTGCGTAATATTTTAGACATTTTTCCTCACACCAAAAAATTTGACTAGAAGCGCGTGGGATATGCTGAGGTTTCCTCAGCATATAGAACCACGTAAGAATTTAACTAGTATATGTATACGAAAGATATACTTACAATTAAAAATCGCCTTATAAAAATTAACAAGTTTTTTACTTATTTATTTGTATTGTGGCATACAAAAGACCTGTAACCTAAGGAAAGCAAAGCCTATTAACACTGAATTTATTTAACTTAATATTAAATTTTAGAAACTTGTTTAAATATTATTAAGCTTTTCCAAAATTTCTCGTGCTACAGCATCTGGAGATTGTTCTCCATTAATAGTTAATAATCTATTACCGTAGCTATAATACTCTAAAAGAGGGATAGTATTTGCTTGGAAATTATAGATACGACGTTTAATTACTTCAACGCGATCGTCAGGTAAGCCACGGTTTAGCGAACGTTCTATCATGGTAGACTCGCTCACTTTTAAATAAATTGCCCAATCTAATTTTTGTTGCAATTGCTCTAATAAAAAATCTAATTCTTCTGCCTGAAAAGCAGTACGAGGATAACCTTCCACAATCCAGCCTTGGCTAACATCGGGTTCTAGTAATCTTTGCTTAATAAATTGAATCATCAACTCGTCTGGTACTAGCTCCCCTTGATTGACATAGGGTTGCGCCTGTTTACCTAAATCTGTACCAGTAGCTATTCCTTGACGGAGAATATCACCTGTAGAAATACTAACTATATTCAAGCGATCGGCTTCGCTGCCAGCCTTCGGCTGACCGCACAGATTAGCAGTTTGTGTTCCTTTTCCCGAACCAGTTCCTCCTAATATTACCAATCTCATTGATATTCCTCCTAATTGCCTTGGTGACAACTCTTTTATAACTTTACGTCAGTAAGTTGTTAATTAATTACTAAAAGTTGAATGTGAGAAGGATAGTCTGTACCAGATTTAATCGTCAAGGTAACAATCTGAGATTCAATGAGACGAGTTTGCTTGGGTAATTTGCCATTGCCAGGGTTAACAGGATAAGCAGGAAAACAGGCTGCACTCAGACTAAGACGCAGACTATTCCCTGGATAAATACACATACAAGTTGCTTGCAAGGGTATTTTAATCGGGACTTCCCTAGAATCTATTCTGATATATCCTTGAGTAAAGTTATAAACCTTACCATCAGGATGGACTACCGATAATACTGCACATAAATCGTAACTAGGTGCATCACTGGTGCAATATACTTCGACTATCGTTTCTCCAACTATATGTAACTCTTCTTCCAACTCCCCAGAGGTATAAGTTAAAATATCCGAACGGCAATCCAAACTAGAGCGATCGAAACTTCCCCCAGGAAAAGCAGAATGTCCTCCTAAAGCGGGTACTGGTCGCCAAGGATCGTGAACTAAAATATCGGTAGTATTGGTAAGTTCTCGTTCGATTTCTGTCTCTAAATCAGTTTCTAGTAATTCTTGAGGAGATTGAGATGCTGCTGTCTCATCTTCCTCTATTTCTCCTTCTAACAAAACACCACTATCTTCCCGCATACCAGCTAAACCATCACTAGCCAGATAATATAGTTGCTGATTATTATTAGGAAAGCGATCGAAATAACGCCATCGATCGCTACCCATTTCCAACAAACAGATCGGAGATTCTGCTAGTATTCCCGTATCTTTGCCTTTGAGAAAATAGTCAAACCAGCGTATTTGTGAGGAATCTACGGGACTTTGTGCTTCTGCACCATAGTCAACAGCCCCTAATTTTCTACCCCAAGGTAAATGCGCCCATGCACCGACAATGAGATGTTGGGGATATTTACTTCTACTTGCCATTTCTCGATAAAGATTGAGCGTCCCCCGTAAATAAGGATCGAACCATCCACCTATATGCAGCATGGGTATATCTACATCTTGAATTAAATTTTGCGGGGATAGTTTTTGCCAATATTCATCATTGGGATCGCTATTATTTAACCAGTCATGATAAAAAGAATCTGGTGCTAACTCCTTTAAGATATCTGGTAAGCTAGGGGTGCGATCGCTCAAGGGTAAGTTACGAGCAGCACTATATAATTGCTGATAAGCGTTTTCATCTCCTTTAAGTCTGGCGGTTTCCGCAGCGAGTTGAATTGCCCAACCCAAATTAGCTTGTAAGCAAAAAGCTCTATTTTCATAAGCCCAATCTGTATATAAATTATAAGCAACCATAGAAGGGCAAATTACTTTTAATGCTGAGGGTTGTTTGACAGCAGCATATAACTGAGTCATGCCTTGATAGGAAAAGCCATACATACCCACTTCTCCCGTACTGTTAGGTAATTGCGATACCCAGTTAACTGTATCTAGTCCATCTTCTACTTCGTGGGTAAATAAATTAAATTCTCCTTCAGATGTTCCTCTACCTCGTACATCTTGAATTACCACTATATAACCCTGGCTTGCATACCAATAAGGATGGGCATATACTACCGTAGAGGCGATCGCTCTTCCATAAGGTTGTCTCATTAAGAGTATAGGTAATTTCTCTTTCGTATCAGGGCGATAGATATCTGCATCCAACCTTACTCGATCGCGAGTATACATCGAAGCGGTTTCTTTAATAATTTCAGCCATGTTTGAGCTAAGTAAATACAAGACTTACTCTAACTCGATTAACTAATAGCTAACGGCTAATAGCTTTTTTTAGTTTTAGCTAGCATCAAATTAGATTCATGTATACCAACGTTATAGCCAATACCAAAATTAAGTGGCTCAATCTCTTCATTTAAATTATAAACTCGTCTTAAATCGGGTTGGTCGTGATTACTAAATAAAGCAATAGGACTAGTATATTTGCCATAAAATTTTAAGTCCCATTTATTAGTACTAAAAAACTTTAGGGGCATACCAGAATCGTCTTGTAGAAGATAATTGCTATTAGCCAAAGTTAGATTTCTAATTTCAGCAAAATCATCATAATACATCAAATATGAAGCCGTATTGAGATAAGTAACTGGCTTATCCAATTTACTTATAAATTTACCTAATTCTGGATATTCTTGTATTCCTTGGTTAGATAAGTCAGCAGAAAAATAATATAAACTACGAGGCTCAGTTTCGTCTTCAGCAACAAAGTCGATTTTTACTCCTGGAATAAAATCTTCTCTAATTGGCTGTATATTTGCTTTTCGATCTATGCTTATATACTCTACATTTAAAATACGATTATTAGTCCGTGCTAGAAAAACATAGAGGATTGGTAAAACTCCTTGTTTCTGAAAATGTATTCCCCGATCGTTAACACTTAAAAAACTAGATTCGAGTAAAGGATAAAGAGAACTTTTTACTTCTTGTAATTCACTTTTAATTTCTAAAGAAGAAAGATTATCTAAGTCAGCAACAGTTCCAATAGGTTGTGAATCAACTAAGATATATTCTTTGGCTTGAGGAAATAGAGAATAAGCATACAAAAAATCTGCACCACTAAAAGGATAAAAAACAGAAGGAGAAGTAGTGTTAATCTCAGTCAAGTTTTCTCGAGACCATTCTCTAATTTTTGCTAATTGTTGAGTTTCTAGTTTTGACCAGCTATGGGCAAAAAAACGATGATGTTCTAACCAATTGCGGTCGTGTTTCCATTTACTTAATTTACTTTTTTGCTTGATATTCATTCCTGCTAAAAATCTAGCCGTGTTAGTCAATTTATCCGATTTGCTAATATCAAATTTTGCTAAATACTCTGGAGATTTTTCTGGAGATTGTTTGCTAGTAATAGTCAAGCTATCTTCTCTGAGAGTATTTTTTGTTCGAGCGACTATTTTATGATTGTAGCTACAAGATTGACTCGTGAATACAATAAATGTAGTACTTAAAGTCAGGAATAGTTTATTGTATTTCATAAATTTAGCTGCGAATAAATTTAGTAATCCTCGATAAAATCTTTAAAATAAATTTTTGATTAAGAATAACTGCTATTTAGTAAATTCATGATATTTCTTGTTAGATAAACAAGAAATATAAAGATTAAATTTATTAAAAACCAGAAAAAACCGATGGGTAGACAAATGCAGTTACCCATTTTTGGCGTGACAACAATCGGTTATAGCCTAAAAAAAGATAAAACAGCAAGTTTTTTATTAAAGTGTTTAGAGATTTCAAAATAAGTAATAGTGTTTATACTTATGTATTGATTTATAAAGGTTGTAGATTTATTCGGCAACCCCTAAGTATTTATTCTTAATTAGAGTCGAGCCAACTAAATAAATTTGCTACTGAAAGTTGCCAACTTCTTGAAACTCCTAAAACTAAAAAAAGATGCGATCGCGCTAATTAGGGTAATTTGAGTACAGAGTGAGTAATAATTCGTTGCAATATAAGTTTAACGAGTGTTACTCTAGACACAAAAGCTATATATAGCAAGATTGCTGCTAAAAATCCAGGGTGCAGGAGTTGAACCTGCCTTGCACGAATTATGAGTTCGTTGCCTAAACCGCTCGGCCAACCCTGGTAATATATATTTTTATCTAGTTAACCATTATATTAGTAAGACTAGTCTTTTTGACAATACTAACCATAATAATAACGAGCAAATGAGTTGGAAATCAACCTTAATACTTACCTCAGCCCTATTTTTGACTATGTTAGTGGCTGGTAGTGGCAGTGCTTATCTTAGCTATCGGCTGGGCGAGGAAGCTTTGAAGGGGGTTACTCAACCAGATGTTAATTCAGACCAAAATCTACAAAAAGAGAAAATTGTCGGCAACTATAAAGGTTTAAAGTTAGTTAGCGAAAGAGAAATTTTAGTTGACGTTTACAATCTCACTCACGGAGCTAAAAAATTCAAGAACACTTCAAAAAACGCAGCAAAATCAAAACAATTAATCGATTTCGAGCCGAATCATCCCTTTGTTCCTATTAAAGCTCGAGCAGATGGAGTGAGTATGGAGGTAGTTCAGTCTCAACAGCAAGGAAATTCTCTTCTGCTCGATGTTACTCTTAAGAATGAAGGCTCAAAAGCCGTTCGCTTTCTTTATAGTTTTTTAGATGTGAGAGACGATCGCGGTAGAGCTTTAAGTGCTATTTCTGATGGTTTACCAGGAGAGTTACCAGCAAATGGGAAAGAATTTCGCGGTACTTTGAGAATTCCGACTGTTTTACTCGATAATGCCCAAAAGATATCTGTAACTTTAACCGATTACCCAGAACAGAAATTAGAACTAAAATTAAAAGATATTCCAGTGACCAGATAAATATGAATTCATCTCCACTACAAGTAGGGGCTGCTATTTCAGTCTATAACCAGTTTAAGTGTACTTTTCCGTTCTTACTGTTTATTTATAGATGACTGGTCGAGATTTTTTAATTCCTTTGCTGTTAGTGTTTTTGTTGATTTTCATTAACGCTTTTTTCGTCACTGCCGAGTTTTCTATAGTCTCTGTTAGACGATCGCGCATCAGTCAATTAGCTAAGGCAGGAGATATTCAAGCACAAACCGTCCAGTCTTTGCAGAGAAGTCTCGATCGCCTACTTTCTACAACTCAGTTGGGTATTACTCTTTCGAGTTTGGCTATCGGCTGGATTGGCGAGCAAACGATGGCAGCATTCATTGCTCAAACGATCGCTGCACTACCGTTACCTCAATTTATCACTAAAGCGATCGCCCATTCTTTTGCTATTCCTATTGCTTTTTTGGTGCTGGCATATTTACAGATAGTTTTGGGAGAACTCTGTCCTAAGTCAGTAGCGTTAATTTATTCAGAACAATTAGCCAGATTTTTTGGACCTCCTAGTTTAGTGATTGCCCGTATATTTTTGCCCTTTATCTGGATTTTAAATCAATCAACTCGATGTTTATTACGCTCCGCAGGAATTGAATATACGGGGCAGGGTTGGTACAAACAAGTAACTTCAGAAGAATTACAGCTTATTATTGCTACAGAAAGAGAATCTACTGGTTTGGAAGCAGAAGAAAGAGAATTACTCAACAATGTTTTTGAATTTGGCGATGTTTTGGCGGTAGAAGTCATGACTCCCCGTATTCGGATAGATTATTTATCTATTGACGCAACTTTTAGCGATTTACTCCAACAAGTAGCCACCAACCAACATTCTCGCTACCCAGTGATTGGTGATTCCCTAGATGATATTCAAGGTATAATCGATTATAAAGACTTAGCATTACCTCTGACAGAAGGAAAAGTCAATCCTCAAACTTCGATTAAGCCTTGGGTAAAACCAGTCCGTTTTGTAACCGAATCTACTCCTCTCAATGAATTATTATCGATGATGCAGAGATCGCAGCTACAAATGGTAATTATTGTCGATGAGTTTGGCGGTACTTCTGGCTTGATTACTTTTCAGGATTTGATTGCGGAAATAATCGGTGCAGAACGAGAAGTAACTGAAGCGAAAGAAGATTCCGTGCAAATGTTAGATGAAAGTTCTTTTTTAGTTCCGGCACCAATGAATTTAGAAGAAGTAAATCAATTGCTGGGACTAGATTTACCTATAGGAAAAGACTACTATACTTTGGCTGGTTTTTTATTAGACCAGTGGCAAAAAATCCCTACTCAAGGAGAAACTTTGCATTACCAAAATCTTGATTTTACCGTTACTGTAGCCGAGGATAATCGTCTCTATCAAGTCCTAATTCATCGTCGTGAACCTTCCTTTGTGGAAGAGGTGTTAGATGATAGCGATCGAGAACGGGAAAATGATAATGTTCCTTCTTCTATTATAAAAAGCGATCGAGCAAGCTAGTATTGCTTTACAGAAGTAATAAGTAATAAGTAATAAGTAATAAGAATATCAAGACAGTATAGTAGGACTTTCTTTACCATAAATTATTTGGTTTGCGCTCGCCTGAAAGATAGGGATTTTTTTCAGGAAAACGATCGCTTAATTCAGTGACAATTAGAACATTCTCTAAAGCATCTTGATAAGCTCGATCGCGAATTTCTGCTAAATAATTTTTGAGGCTAGGGCTATCTTCAAGTAATAATCTAATTTGACGAGATTGTTCTACAATTGTTAGTCGCCAACCTCGTTCGTTTCTTTCTTTTTCTTCGTGCCAGTAATCAAGTTTGAGTTGATGTTCATACAATCTTACTAAGCGATTGTATAACTGACGACGATCGCGACGATTCAATCCTTCTATTTCCTCAATTAAATTGGCTATGTCTAGTTGTTCAAACTGTCTGTGCTTGAGATGAGCGATAGTTTGATCTAACCAAAGATGATAGTCCTTTTCATACAAGTTATTATTGCCCATCCTGTTTTTTCAACCCCAGTTACTGTCGAAATCACTATCTAAATTTAATTATCGCCCTAAAGATCGAGATTTTGTTAAAAAGAAAATAAATGAGTTGGCAATACTTAATAGATGGGAACGTAAATAAAATTTACTCTTAGCAAATTAAACGACAAAAACTGAGTGTTATCGATAAATATCTCTACGATGTCCAATTTGATGAATGGTAATTATTTTTTTCGACTCACTAAAAGAATAAATTACACGATAATCTCCAGTTCTTAGTTTACAAAGACCACTCAATTCTGCTGTTAATGATTGAGGAGGTATATGCTCAAAATTTTGAGCTAGCCATTTGATTTTTTTGAAGATACGTTTTTGCACTGTTGCTGTCATTTTCTCCAGGTTTTTAACGGCCTTCGGTTTAAATTCAACCGAATATTCCATTACCATTCTAAACCCAATTTATTAGCTACTTCTTCTGCGGGAATTCCAGAAACGCCAGATTCTGTCTCCTGTAAAGAATCCAACAGTTGTTGTTTAACGTCTTCTTTAAGTTCTAACTCTTTATCGGCATCTTCGAGATATTCTCCGAGGGTTTCTATCACAGTTTCTCGAATTATGGCTTTTAATTCTTGAACAGTTAGGTCTTTGACTTGCATAAGAATGGAAAATATTGCAATGTTATTTATGATGTAAGTATATTTTAGAATAATTATTGACAAGAGCGATCGCTCAAACCAGTTAAAATTAGAATACTCTCTAAAATAGCTCGATCGATCCACTTTTATAATATATTCCCCCCAAAGTTGGCTCCGCTAAGGGGGCAAAACCCAGTAGTAAGTTAGTCGACTATTACTTTTCAGATATCCTCATAGAAATATAAATTTGCAACAGTTTACTATTGGCTCTCTAGGAAAAGATGTTATCTGCAAGCTCGAGCGTATAATAAAAATAAAAAAATTACTCTTAGCTTTGATTTTATTCTGGCATTTTAACAGTTATTGTATTAGGAGTAATAATTAACTCACCACCTAAAGCTTCAATACGTTTCAGGGCAAGTTCTTTAACAGCTTCATCTCTAGAGTTAGAATATATCATCATCCAAGAGCTTACTTGAGCTTGTTTGCTATCGGGATTAATAGCTAAAAAATCTGCTGTTTCTCTTGCTCTATCGCCTATTATTTTGCTTATTTTATCATCGTGATATTTAGCCCATTCTGCTGCTGTTTCATAAGATTTTTGTGCAGCTTGGTTATCACCTAAAAATAGTAATTCATCTACTCCTTTATAAGTCCATACCAAATAAGATTTAGGACTTTCTGGAGATATAGATTGTAAGCCTTTTGTCATAAGAGAAACTGTAGTTTTTGGTTTTCCAGAAAACAGAGAAGTTGCTGGTGCTAAGTGAAGATAGGCATCAACAAAGTGAGGGTCATGTTTAACTATAGTTTTAAAATATTTTGAATTGAGATTATAACCAGTTTGGTTACGAGCAGGACGATCGCCAAAATATTGTATAAAATCTAGAAATGCCCAGTTAGCTACTAAATTACTAAAGCCAAAGGTAGGAATATTATTTAATAAGTTAAGCTTTATTTTTTGTGCTTGCTCTTGTTTAGCATATTTTTCTGGATGAGATTGATTAATAGCTGTAAGTTGATTACGTTGAAGACTAACAATACTACTTAAACAAACTAATCCAGTAACAGGTATGAGTAAAAACTGAAAAATACTATAGAAACCTCGATCGAAATTAGCTTTAATTTGCATTTTTATCTACTCTCCTATTTAAAAATATTGCCAGCAGCACAAGTATTCCCATTAATTGGTGGTAACAAATCATCAGCTACGTCAGAAGATTGACAGACAATTGCTGTATAGTTACCAGCAGAAACAAACATTCCTCCTGAATAAGCCCTCGTACCATCATCAGATGATTGGTTATTAGTAGGAGCAACAGTAGCACTGTTAGTATTAGCAACTATGTTATAAGCATCAATATATTTGTGATCGAAAGTTAGTCCTAATAAATTATTTATAATTACTGTATCGTTAGCACCTTGAGCAAAAGCTCTTTTTTCCCAATGATAGGCTTGTTGCGCTCGATTAATTGCACCAATAGTATGATAAAATTCTACTTCTCTAGCTTTACCAACTTGGCGAATAAAGTTAGGCATTGCCACAGCAGTTAAAACTCCCAAAATAATTACTACTACTAGTAATTCAACTAAAGTAAAACCAAAGTTAGAGTTTTTATTTCTATTTATAATTTGATGTAGAAGTTGAGTTATAAATTCTTTAGTCATCCTTATTTTCTCCTCAACATCAACAATTTTGTGATTTTGAGTTCTATAAAAAAGCCAGGCAGAAATTTTAGCCTGGCTGTACCTTTAAACAAAATGGGTAAATTAACCCAAATTCAAGTAAATTAAGTCAGTATTATCTAACTTGAGTTCCACCAGCAGCACAAGCAGTACCAGTAGTAGGAACAGCCAAGCTAGTGGCAGGAGTATCAGATTGACACATAATTTGAGTATAAGCACCACCACTGTAAAAAATACCACCAGAGTAAGCTCTAGTACCATCATTAACTGCCTCTGCATTTACAGGCGCAACAGTAGCACTTGTCGATCCAGTAGCTGTAATATTAAGTGCAGTTGAGGCTTCATTATTGCCATCAATATATTCGTTTTGGAGAGCTAAACCCAATCTAGCTGTAGTATCGCCAAAGACTTGTTTCTCAAAGTGATAAGCTTGTTGAGCGCGGTTAACAGTACCTACAGCATTTTTGATTTCAGTTTCACGGGCTTTACCTACTTGGCTGAGTAAATTAGGTAGAGCAACGGCAGCTAGTACACCGATGATAATTACAACTACCAACAATTCAATTAAAGTAAAACCTTTGTCACCTTTTTTATTACGAAGATTTTGTAATAATTTTGCAGCAAATAAGTTATTCATGATATTCTTCCTATATGAGTAATTTGTTTTAGTGGGTGGTTTTGTTTTCCTATTTAAAAACTACCCACTTTGATTTCATTTCCTATCATCTCAGCCAAATTTTTTTAGGAAGAAGTTAATAGGTGCGATGGGAAGTTAGTACCGCTCTGGTTTGTGGTCTTTTATATGGAAATTGAAGCTTGAAGTCGAGATTTAAGAAAATGGGGCGAAATTTCTTCACCTCGCGAAGCAAGTGGTGGTAGTTCATAGCTAACAGAATATATATCAGTAGGAAGCAATTTAGCTAGTGCAGGGCGGTGGAAATAACCCACCAGTTACAAAATCTTCAAAGCTTTACCCACCAATACTTCTGACTTCTGACTTCTGACTTCCGCGTAGCGGCACTAGTCTTATTGCCGATCCTGGTAGTGCATCGGAGAAAGTAAAATTGTTTGTGTGTAATATAGGATTGGCTATCTCTTATTTAGCCTCAAAAAGATTAACAAATGCCACAAATTGTCTGGTCAAATTATCTGCGGTATCGAGCCGAACTAAGAGGATGTTTGAAAAGGGTCATAGGTAGCGTAGTATTTTTATCCCTCTTTTGTTAGTCTAGGAAAAGTCTTACCATTTCTAAATTCTAAAACTCTTGTTTAGACTGCGGTGCGGCAGCACTCGCTTCGCGAGACCGCGCCCTTATTTTCTAATAATACCAATTTGCGTTCAAAAGCGTAATCTTGGTAAGGTACTTGACAGCTACGGTCAGATGTTCGAGAAATCATGCCCAGAGTCAGTCGAGTTTTACCGCACCAAGAGAGTGGAAGAAGTGCAACAAAAGATTAAAACAGCCATCAATTTTCGCCGACAACAGAAGTGGTTCCGAAGTCTACAATGCTTTAGTTGACCCCAGGGAGGCAGCCCAAATCGCTTTACATACAGGGACAACAGAGCGCACTGTACATCAAGTCATCTCAGACTACAATCGCCAAGGTATCGAAGCGATCGGCTTCGCTGCCTCGCGGAGGGAGACCGAGACTCCAGGAAAAGGAGTCTGAAGGCGTGGTTATATGTCCTTCACTGAGGAAAAAAACTTTCTGACTCAATTTATGGATTCAGCGATGACAGGACTAATTACAACTGTCACCAAAATTAAACGAGCTTATGAAGCCCAAGGCCTTTTCCCGGAAAGAATATACCACCTTTCATAGATGGATCTAGTTACGCAGCATTAGTTTTACCTTTTAAAAGGTGGTATATTCTTTCTTGGAAATCACCCAAATAGGTCGAAAAGTTCATCAAACCACGATTTATCATCGTCTGCTAGACCGTCACGAATGGCGCTCCCGTAATGCCTCGCTCTCATCATCCTGAAGCTGATGCAAGAGGAGCACCGAATTGTTTAAACAAGAGTTTCTAGGGCTTAGTGAACGCAGCTTTGAAAACCAAAGAGCCTCAAGACAACCGACCTATCTTACTGATGGCGCAAGATGAAGGTCGTTTCGGACTATGGAGTCAAGTGATGAAAGCTTGGTGTCTTTTGGACCATCGTCCTCTGGTAGCCAAACAGGGAGTAAGAGACTATGTTTATGCCGGGCGCAGCGATCGCTCCTGCCCTGGGCAAAATGACAACTTTGGTACTTCCTTTTGTGAATATCGCTTCGGATGGAATTGTTTCTCCAACAGGTTTCTACTGATTTTGACGATTATTTTATCCTGAATGCAAGTCGATCGACTCGTGTTTTACCAATCTAAGCAGCATCTGAGAACGGCAAATCCTTGGTTTTCTGAGGGGTTTGAATTTTTTGGGAGTTTCTGGATTTGACTCCAGCTAAAGCAAGTGCTACAAAATTATGGATATGAATATCAAGATGATTTGCTAGCCTACCTGCGGTGGGTTGAGGTCGTAGGTCCCAGGGGCCGAGTGGTAGAGGTTCACAGAAGGCAGCGATCGCTTTAAGAAGAAACCCCACCAGCATTGCTAGACCAATACGACGTTGGAGGGCATTCTCAGTCCAGGCTCTGGGCATTTCCATCCCTGCACTATCCTGAGCGACAAAGAAGTTAGTTTCTATGGGAGAACGATGCTTATACCCTAACCAGATCTCTTCAGTTGTCAGTTCTCGGGCAATGGTTCCTAGCAACAACGGTTTCTCATAGGGAGTACGATCGATTCTGACTACATCCAAAATTGTATCAGCAAAATCCTCAAAGTGCAGATGTTTCCATCGTCTCAGTCGTAATTCACCTTTAACATGCATAGCTATGATCTCTTCATCTGGCAGCACTTCTGGAGTATCCCAGCCTGGATGAAGAATTTCCCCATGTTTTTTGGGGCGACCTGGACCTGGTTGCTCAGGGCGTGGAGATGGAGTACAGCGCAGTTTGCTATTGATGCGTAAGCGTCCTAACAAAGCATCCTTGTCAGTGGCAGCAGCAAACTGTTTGTGGGTAGCAATCCCCGCATCCACTACCACCAACCGATGAGTCTCAGACTCGGGTAAATCCTCGAATACTTCTGCTATGCGCACAACTGTCTCCAAATCTAACTCGACGTACCAGCCCGACTCGCACACCTGCAATGAAGACGACAGTTGTAACTCCTGCGATGATGTTGGCTTTGATGGCTTTCCCTGCCCGATGATGGAAGCCTTTCCCCAACAATTCCATCCCTGCTTTGGCTCTCCACCGGGCAATAGTGGAACTATCAATAGCCAGGACTTCTCGCTGTTTCTCCCCTAGCTCCACAGGTTCCACAGGGAGATTCCTCACACACAAACCTTAGCCACGGTCAAACAGCTTGTCCAGATGCACTTTTCCTCGCTAAGAATGCCCGCTCTACCCGATGCCATCCCCATTTGAGATGAAACACCAAGGGGAGAACAGCTCGCGCCAAACTGCCTTTGGATTGAACCAGTCGCCCAGTCATCATGACTACTAATACGATACCGATACAGTAAGCTGTTCCTTTCGGTAGTATTTTGATAAGATAATTGACCGCCGATGCTGTCAGCTTAAGAGGGTCTGTTGATGCTTGGGAAATGCTCTTTCTTGATTGACTCATCCAATCATTATCTCAGATTTCGGAGACTGGCGATCGCCTTTCAAAATGGTAAAACACGAGGTACTTAAATTAGGAGAGATCGCGCTCTGGAATGGGAAGGAGTGAATCGGCTATCCCACACTTCTCTAACCCATAATCAACTGTGGGCGACACAATCTTCTTGAAAAATTGAGAAACTTTAACTTCTCTTGCTGCGTCGAGTAGCGTAGAATTGATTAACAAGAGGGAGCGTGAATCTTAAAAGTTGGGTACTTGTAGCATCTTTGGCTTCTGTTCTAGGAGCGACCAGAGTGGGGTCTCAAACATTAATTGAGCGCAACAAGAACCAGGATTATTCCTCACAACAACAAGTGCAAAGTTCTACTATTTCTGTACCAGCAGTTACTCTTTCTCAACCCCATATTCTCACAGTTAGTATCTCCAGGGGATATATCGACGGAACAATCGAGCTAAATGGTAGAGTCCTGCACTATCTCCAAGATAGAGAGATTAGGGTTGACCTTTCACCTCATTTGTTAAGAGGCCGAAACACGCTCAAGATCTTGGGTGACTATAATCCCGAACAGGCTTCCGTTAAGGTGGAGTTAGCTGCTCCACAAAGCCAAGTCAGTCAACAAATGGCAGGGAATGGGAGATTGGGGCAAATCATAATCTTGGAAGTGCAATAGTTGAGAAGAATACTTAGTGCGAGCAAGAGTAACCCCATGAACTGCGCTCTGACCAGTTAGAGCAAGATTGATAAAAAGAAGAATCGGCGGATAGGATAAATTTATCTGTTCAGAAGAGCGCAGACAATGACTATCGAATATACTAATCGGATTGGGAAAACCTATTATCTTCGGGAAGGAAAAACAAAAACTGGGAAACCGCGCTATTTTTTCTCAGGGCAGAAAAACGGAAAAGTAAGTTAACTTTCTCCTTGGAACGATGGGAACTCCGATGATTAGTAACGATTGACAAATTTAATGCTTTCTAGACCAACTTCAAGTGCTACCGAGAGGTTGGTGTAAAGCTCTTGGGGCTGAAAAAGAGAGCCATCTAGTCAGAGAATTTGATATTGATAATAGGAAAGAGGAGTACCATAAACCAAAAGAGTAGCTTTTGTACCGCCAATTAAATATTCAATGCTCATGGCAGTGAAAGAGATTAAAGGGAATTAAGAGTGGAATGATTTTACTCTAAATTGTGGAGTGAGTTTTTGACTGTGATCTTCACTACAAGAGGTGGAGGGGAAGATAAAGCAGAGGAAAACGAATTAAGAAGAAAGAGACCTAGTGAGTAGCATATTTGTAATTAAAGTTCTTAAGCTGTCTGCTCGACACATCAGGAGGATGATTACAGAGAGTGAGCTATTGGCAGCAGGGGCTAGAGCGGAAGTTAAATGGGAAATCTGGGGATCGAGATACCTACAACCTTGGAAAAACTAACTTGTTCGCGTTACCTAGCCAGCGAGATATGACCGCAGAGCAGGTGAATGTTTATGACGAAGAGTAGCGATCGCTTGACTTTCGAGCTGGCGAACTCTTTCACGACTAAGATTTAACTTTTTACCGATCTTCATTAAAGACCATTGCTGACCGTCTTCGTGCGCCAAATCGTAACGAGAGAACTTTCCGTTCTCTTGGGCTGAGTTCTGAGAGCATCGACCGTACGTCCTGGCGCATTAAATTCTGAGTGGCATAATCTTCAGGGGAAAGGGTACGCTCGTCTTCAATCATTTCGGACAACTCCGTATCTAGCTCCTTACCTATTTGCACGTCCAGGGATATAGGTTTTCGGTTGGCTTTCAGGCACTTGCGAATTAAATCCAGTCCCAGCTCTAACTCATCAGCCACTTCGGAGATAGTAGGAGTCCGACCTAGCTTCTGGCTTAGTTCTCTTTGAGCTTTCTTGACTTTGTTGACTTTTTCAGTGACGTGGATGGGAAGACGGATAGTACGGGATTTGACTGCGAGAGCGCGAGTTATCGCCTGACGAATCCACGCCTTTGGCATAGGTAGAAAAGCGATAGCCTTTGGAGGGGTCGAATTTTTCTACGCATCTATTTAAACCCAGGTTGCCTTCTTGAATGAGATCGAGAAATTCGAGCTGGCGTTTTTGGTATTTTTTCGCAACCGATACCACCAGCCGAAGATTAGCCTCAATCATTTTCTTTTTGGCTCGTTGCCCCTGCCGTAAAACTTGGTTAAGTTCTTGTTCAGTTAAGCCAACGGCATTAGCCCACTGTTTTAGATTTGGCTCGAATCCAAGCTTTTGTTCTAGTTTTTCTTTCTCGGTAAGCAGAGACATCATGCGTTGAACTCGCTTACCCAGAATAATTTCTTCGGACTTTTCCAGCAAGGGGACTCGACCGATTTCTAGTAGATAATCCCGCATTGGGTCTTTGGATAATGAGGAGGGTTTTTGTGGCGAATTTGCTTTAGTAATCATGTTCTTAATGTAGAGATAAGCTAATTGTAAGGCCAAGAGAGATTTGGCTTTGAAACTTCAAAAAGTCTTAAGCAAGCACTGTAGTTGGTTGGAAAAAGATTACAAGAACAAGACAAAGTCATTCTGGATAATCCGCTACAGAAACAGAAAAATCAAGAACAAAGCGAGTTCATGTTCAAGAGACAGAGGTATTTTTGGTTGGTTATTCTGGTTATTCATGACTTTTAGGTAGTATATTTGTCACTAATGGTTCTGACTAAATGGTTAAGCTGTCGGTACAATTAAACTCCCGAACCAATTGGTCGATAATGTTCCAATCTTCGGGGTCGAACTCCTGGTTAATGTCAGGAAACTTAGATCGATCGAGTTCCTTGATTAATTCATCTTTTTGCTTGTTTACGGCTATGTATTTTTGGACAAGGTTGAAATTTTGCTGAATCAGATCTTGATTGTTTTGCGCCAACTGTTGTTTCGCTTGAGCTATTTCCTCCTTCTCTTGCTTGAGCTGTTGGATTTCTTTCTTTAGCTCCTCGTTTTCTTTAGCTATTTCGTCAACGAAGATTAATTTAACTAGCAGAGTGATGATAGATTCTATAAATGCAAGCATTGGTTTATCCTCATGTTGTAGCGGGTTGGCGTATTAGTAGTATAGTTGTAGGTCAGGAGGCGAAGGGACACAAAAAAGAGGCAGTGGCTAGAACTGCCTCGAAGACGAGTAAAGTAAATGAAGTAAATAAAGATAGAAACAAGTGCTAGAAAAGCCAAGAAACCTGTGAATAGGTAAAATCAGGAGTCTCGACTAGAAATTCAAGCTGATGTCTGAACTTTAACAGAGTGAGGTTAAATTTTTGGTAGCTCTGTTGTGCTGAATAAGTAATTCTGAAACGGTTTCGGCAACAGTCGCACCTATCTCAAACTCGAAGCTAAAATTAAATTCCTCAAAGTCGAGATGAGTGATGTTGTGGTCGCCAGTTCTGGCTTGTAGTTCAGCATCGATGTTGTGGAGAAATCGCTCGAATTGTTGTTGGCGATCCATTTCGCGGATAAAAGGTGAGAAAAAATACGGACTCAATTGAGGTAAGGAAGTAAGCTCTAGGTGTTTTTAGCGTACTTAATATCGTGACAATGCTTATGTAGAAGTTGACTATTATTTTTTAATTTGTTACCTCCAGCAGCCCTGGGGATAATATGGTCGGTTTCAATTAAGTCTCCTTCTTGAAAAGGAAGTTTACACCAGTTACACTTACCATTTTGCTCTTTAAGCATTCTGGCTACTGAGTCTTTCAAATCTGGGTGGTTACCCTTCCTTTTAGCCCAATATATTGTGTTTCCGTCGTAGGGAGAACAAATCCCTTTGACTTTGATGTGTCTTTTAATAGCTATTTGTGTGTGTTTCAACAAACCATATGATTCATTTCTACACTTGAATACCCATCTGTCTTGTCCTATCGTTCCCCAGTACTTGTTACTGACCCAAGTTTTGTTTTTGTTTGGATGTCTCCTGTTAGCCCACCTGCGTAACCTTAGATAAGTTAGATTATGTAATTTTGAGAAAGTATCTTTGCTACATACTGTTCTGAAGTAGTTGCACCATCCTCTAATTATAGAAACTAACTCGCTGATTACTTTTGCCTGTGGAGCTGCATTAAGCTTGGTTATAGTTTCCGCTATTTTCTGATAACTCGTGTTTTGATACTTTTATCAGACGGCTTAATGATGGTTTTGAAACCTAGTAATTCACCTTTGGTGCTTTTACTAGATTTATGTTTACCCGATTTATACTGTCTGATGTTGAAACCCAGAAAATCAAATCCTGGTTTTTCTTCCTCTTCCAGTTGATTGAGGGTATGAGCAATTCTGGTTTTGCTCGGCTTGAGTTCTAAGTCATACTGGGCTAACCACTCAATGATTATCTTTTGACATTGTTTTAACACTTCTTGGTTTTCGTGGAATACGACGAAATCATCGGCATATCTTATTAGGGATGCTCCTTTGACTTGTTTTATCCTTTGTTCCATTCCATGCAAGGCTATATTACTTAAGAGTGGGGAAATGACCCCCCCCTGAGGTGTTCCTTGATGGTTTGGAGTCCTTTCATGTTTGACATAATCGCAGATATCCACTTTTAGCCAAGCTTTTATTTGTCTCCTAAGAGTCGGAAATGTATTAAGCTTAGACAAAAGTTTAGAGTGATTTATTCGGTCAAAACACTTGCTAATATCAGCATCTAAAAACGAGCACCGGAAAAAATTAATCAATCTAACCGCACGATTGGTTGCCAAAATGCTCGACCAACAAGCCCAGGTCAAGCCACAGAAGGGAGGTCAAGCTAATGGACAATAAAATCAGTTCGCCCCATCTGTCTCGCCAAGCTTATGTTTATCTGAGGCAGTCTACCCCCTACCAGGTCGAGTCGAATCGTGAAAGCACAGAACGACAATACGCCTTAGCTGAGCGGGCCTTATCTCTCGGATGGGATAAAAGTCAAATCCAAATTCTGGACGGCGATTTGGGCAAAAGTGGAAAAACTACTTCAGGGCGAGAAGATTTCCATAAACTTATGGCGGCAGTTAGTTTAGGTGAAGTGGGAGCGGTTTTGGCTTTAGAAGCTTCTCGCTTGTCCCGCTCCCAGGCAGATTAGCATAAACTCTTAGATATCTGTGCTTTGACTGATACCTTGGTGATTGACCATGATGGTATTTACAATCCCAATGATTTTAACGATCGAGTTTTGTTGGGCTTCAAGGGTACTTGGAGTCATACAGAACTGCACGGAATGCGACTACGCTTACAGGGAGCCAAACTCAATAAAGCTAAAAAAGGACTACTTCGTTGTACTCCTCCCACCGGTTATATTTATGATGGCGAGGGTCAGTTGGTTTTTGACCCAGATGAAAGCGTCGTGGCTGCCATCGGTTTAGTCAAAGAAGCAGTTTCGGGTACTGGGAACAGCTTACAAGGTGATGCAATATTTTGCCACCCATGAGCTTTCTTTCCCTCGCCGAATCTGGCGACCAGGAGAGATGGGCACACTACATTGGGGACCAGTTAATCACAGCCGCATTACGGCTATCTTACACAATCCCACTTATACTGGTACTTATGTTTATGGTAGAAGGCGCTCTTTACCTGTGATTGAATCGGGACAAATTGTGGGGGTGAAAACCCAACAATTGCCCGAACCAGATTGGAAAGTTGTCATTCATGATGCTCATCCTGCTTATGTTAGTTGGGGAGAATATCAACAAAATCAAGAGCAATTAAAACGTAATTATGGCATTATCATGGCAGAAGGTCGCATAGGTTCTGTCCGGTCAGGAGCAGCTCTCCAGAGCGGGGTTAGTCATCTGTGGTAAGTGCGGTCGTCGGATGAGTCCTCGTTACTATGGCGACAGGGGTCACAGAGCTAACTATGAGTGTAATCAACTGCGAAAACAGAACGCTCAATTCGGTATGTGTTGGAGTGTGGCCGCCGCGGCTATTGATGAGGGGGTTGCCGCTCATGTTCTCGAAGCAGTAACTATCGAGCAGCTAGATATTTCCTTAGCTGTTTTGGACGAGTTAGACCAGCAGGCTATGGATTTGGAACATCAATGGCAGCTTAAATTGGAAAGAGCTCGTTATGAAGCGGGCTCGTGCTGAACGCCAGTATAATCTGGTGGAACCAGAAAATCGTTTGGTCGCTCGCACCCTGGAAAAACGATGGAATGAAAAATTGCAGCAATTAGCCGAGTTAGAAGCTGCTTATGAACAAGCCAGACAGGTAGAACGCTTAGAACTTAATGAACAACAACGACAGCAAATTCTGCGATTAGCCTCTGACTTACCGGCTCTTTGGCACTCTGTGACGACAACGGCGGCCGAACGAAAAGAAATGCGCTTGATTACTGGTTAAACAGGTAGCTCTCTCGCCGATAGAATCCCCTACTCGACAAACCCAGATTGCTATTCTCGGCAAATATCTGTAAGTTTTTCGCCTTGTCTCCTTGTAATTAGGCCAACAGTATGAGGATTCACAGTCCACGACAGAGTCTGGGGATTTTAGTGGCCCCTTTAGTTAACTGGGTTAACCTTTATGAGAGAATGAGAAGAAGCGACTAAATCTTTAGTTAACCGAAGTTTGACCATGTCCCCACGAACCTTAGCGGCCGCCAAAATTCCTCAAGATTGGTCCCTCATGTTAGATCAACGTGCTCAAGATGAAGGCAAGTCCAGAAGCCAGCTCATTCAGTCGGCGATCGCCCAATATCTAAACCAGCCCATTAACCAAGAATTAACCCTTGTTTCACTAGCTTTGGAAGTAGATTCCTTAAAAAAGCAGGTGTCGATGTTGAGTACCTCTTCTGAAGAGATAGCTATAGAGCGCGACCAGCTCAACAACCTCCATCAAGAGCCGCACCCAAGCGATAACCTGGTTAACCCTGAATCAATTGAGAATAAGTTGGTTAACATTCAATTAGATTACTGGAAGTTAGTTGACCAATTCTTGAACCAAGAGCACCTTGGCAGGCAATCGAGCAAAGCTAAGTTCCTGGTTAAATTTGTCAAATATCTTTCCTCTCAGTTGAATGGCAGTGTCAAGGTGGGAGAAAAGTAAGTCCTATAGAATCCGCGATCGCACTGCGAAGCAGCGCAGATCGCACTAATGATCATTGTACATTTCATACCGCTCGCTATAATTATCCCAAAAGCCTACTTGAAGGAGGTGCATTATGCCTACACCGTCGGAATACCAAGGGGACGCTTCTTGCCGTTAGATTTTGGGATGTATACTCTCCTGGTAGGAGAGGCAGTTAATTCCTTCCAATTATTGACAAGTTTTACTCTCTTTTCAGGGGTGTTAAATACCTCCTTATCCACTCCTG
>JASJDJ010000219.1 GCA_030065635.1 Xenococcaceae cyanobacterium MO_188.B32 | reverse complement strand
AGTACCATTGGCACGAATTAAACCATCAATCTTAGAAATAGAAGCACCAGTGACGCGAGTGATAATATTGTCTATGGTTAAAGCATTATTAAACCAAGCTGTATTCCCCGTAGACAGAGAAAACTGCTCAAAACTGTGAAACAAGTTACTACCTGCGGTTGTACCTCCAGTAATTTCAATTACATTGCCATTCGGGAGAGTAACAGAGTTATTGGGCAACGTGTTATCAGGAACAATTTGAGCAGAAGCATTTGTTCCTATCCCTATGGACAAACAGAAAGCAACAGACAAAGCAGATATATATCTACTTTTGCCTGTTAGCCCAAAACAGGAAGCATGGCTCAAGATCTGGTATTTCATTATTTCAATTGGAGATTTAGTTAGGCAAATACAATTCTGTCCAAGTAACTAATTAGCTCGGAAGCCATCTTTAGATTTCCCAAAAAGCGATCTAAAGTAACAGAAAATTAGTTTGGAGTTCAGAATTCAGAGTAGCCTTTGGTACAGGTGATCGACATTTTTAGCAAACTCCCATCAAGTCTTTAATCATCATCATCATCATCATCATCGTCATCGTCATCATTGTCCTGATTCCAATTATTAGAACTATCCCAAGAATGATTACTATCCCAGTTCTTTAAGCTATCCCAATTCCAAGAGGTATTCCACCACCAATTACTATCACTAGAAGTACTTTCTGAGCTTTCTTGAGTACTTTCTATCGATGAAGATGCTACGACAACTAATTCTCCAGTTGCTGCATCGCAAGTTGAAAAATATCCTACTTGCCAGAAACTACTACTTGAGGCACCACTACTTCTACTAGACCACCAAAAACTACTACTTGAAGCACCACTACTTCTACTACTCCAGTTATAAGCTTCGGTATTTAAAATAGCATCTACATCAGTAGTACGGTCTTCAATCCAAGCTGTTTGTACTTGTGACTGAGCATCATTAGATAAAGTCTGTAAATCTAACTCTGTTGCATAGTTGATGTCCCAACCAATAGCCTCCATGACTAAAAGATCGTTACTAGATATTGACCACCGTTCTCCTAATCTCAATTATTTATAAAAAAAATATCAAAAAGATGGATGTTTTAGTTAATTTGTTTCAGTGGATATACATAGAAGATAATTGTTTTTTGTTCAGATAAAAATGGCGACTTAAGATTGATATTGACAACTTCTAATATCAAATAGCACAATTATCCATAAAAAAAGTAATTGATTAAAATTTTGATTAATTCATCCTAAATAATTTATCTAAAATTAATTAAAAGTATCAGTAATGTCTCAATGCTGAGACAATTCTTGTAGTAACTGACTGATCGCTGCGGTAGGAATAGGCTTAGAGAATAAATAACCTTGTCCGTATTCACAATTGAATATTTGGAGCATTTCTTTTTCTTCTACGGTTTCAATGCCTTCAGCTATCACATCCATGCCTAGCTTATGGGCTAACATCACGATCGAACTGACAATTTCTTTGTTTTTAGTTGATTTACTTAGATTACTTACAAAAGAACGATCGACTTTTAAAGTATCCATCGGGAAACGATGTAGATAGCTAAAAGAAGAAAATCCTGTACCAAAATCGTCCATACTTAGCCTTATGCCCAGAAGTTTCAAATTTTCTAAGATAGCGATCGCTGATTCCACATCGTCCATCACCATACTTTCAGTAATTTCTAGTTTTAAATTTTGAGGAGCTAAACCAGTTGCATCTAAGATACTTTGAATTGTTTCGATCAAATTCTTTTGCTCAAATTGCCGAACAGAAAGATTTACACTAATGAACAAAGAAGTGCGATCGCTAAATTCTTGTTGCCATTGATACATCTGCTCACAAGCTTGTTTGAGTATCCATTCCCCTAAAGGAATAATCGCCGATGTTGCTTCTGCCATCGGAATAAATACACCAGGAGAAACAAAACCTCTTGTGGGCGAATTCCACCTTACTAAAGCTTCAAAACCAGCTAAACTACCCGTTTTCAAAGAAATGATTGGCTGATAGTATAATTCAAATTCCTGATTTTCAATAGCTGCGTATAAATCTGCTTCTAATTGCAGATGATTTAAAGCCTCCTGGTGCATTGTGGTAGTAAAAACTTCGGAATGGGTTTTTCCCTCTGCTTTGGCTTTATACATCGCGGTTTGGGCAGCATGAAATATGCTTTCTCCTTGAAAATCTACAAGATTATCAATAAAGGCAACTCCTACTTTGATGGTTGTTTTCGCTTGTCTTCCTTGGAGTAGAAAAGGTAGAGTTATATCTTGTTGCATTCGATCGGCAATGGCGATCGCTGCTTGGACATCAGGCAAATCTAAGACCGCGATCGCAAATTCATCTCCTCCTACTCTGGCAATTAAAGTTGCTGAATCAAAATAGCTTTGTAAACTTTTAGCTGTTTCTTGTAAAAGATGATCTCCAGTCTTAGAACCTAAACCTCGATTAATCAACTTAAATCGGTCTATATCCAAACAAAAAACGGTTAACGAAGTTTTTTCTCGGCTTCTATATCTTTTTTTCTTTAATTTATTAATTTCTTCGGTAAATTTATTGCGATTTGGCAAGTCAGTTAAAGCATCATAAAACATCGCATAACTAACTTTATAAGTAACAATAGCACTAGCAGTTAAAATGAAGCTTAAAGTAGGAGGAATTAAAGGAATCCAGCCTGCATTTAGAAATAAAACTAAACCAGTTCCCCATAGTATTCCCAAAGAGAGAATGCTTGCTCCTGCAATAGTTAGAGGATGACGTAACCACCAAGCGATCGCTGCTCCTATTGCTGCCCAAATTACAACCCATAAACTTTCAATTGTTTCTGCCCAAAACCAAAATTGAGTCTCATTATCTAGTACTAAACTCAAAATTTGACTAACCATTTGAGCATGAATTACTATACCAGCCTGGGTTTTGTCACTGCTACTGTAGGGGGTATCAAATAAATCTTTAATACTCGGTGCTGTAGTACCAATAAGCACTATTTTATCTTTGACTAAATTAGAGTCTATTTTGCCTTCTAAAACTTCTGTTAAGGTTACTTTTTGAGCAATTTCAGGAGAGCGATAATTAATTAAAGTTTGCAAGCCTAAAGCTTCTTGAGGCTGCATTTGATAACCTCCTGAATTAGCTTGCAGACGTTTGAGCAAAACATTATGTATGTATAATCCCTCTGGAGTTGCCTGCACATCTGGAGCGTTTTTTGCTGCTTGATTTTTAACCAGAGGATTATCTTGTATATATGCCAAACTTAAACGTAGTGAAAAAGAATAAAATTTTTGCTCTCCTACTTGAGCATACATTAAATTACGACGTACAACATTATCTACATCTAACAATAGATCGTTAAAACCAATACGAGACTCTGGAATATTAGCAGGTTTAGAAATTCGGTGATTGCCACGGTCTAAATATTTAACTGTGATAATATTATCGTTTTGTAATTGCTTTTGTAATTCTTCAGTGCCAGGAGGAGAGGCAATTTCTCTGTACACATCTAAACCAATAACTTTTGGTTGATACTCTTGTAACTGTTGGATTAATTGAGCAAAAGTTGCATCAGAAATAGGCCATCGATTCTGATTTTCAATATCTCGATCGGTAATTTCGACAATTAAAAGCCTGGGGTCAGTATAAGTTTTATTCGCAACTCGCACTATGAAGTCATAAGCTAAAATCTCCAAAAATTGCAAGCTGCCTAATTGTCTGATGCTTATAATTATGCTACTAATCAAAAGACTAGCTATTAAACTAGAAATAGTACGAGAATTATTCTTTTTTGTGTATTTAGCTATTTTTAGATTTAATTTAGTTAAGGGATAATATATTTTAAATAATAATTTAATAGGCATATCTGTGATAATTTTACATATTTTTTAAGAACCATAATCGATAAATAATGTCTTTAAAAGAAATTGTAGTTAATTGAAAAATAGATACCGTTTTCTTGCAGTGAATTTTTGTCAGTATCGACATCTACTAAAGGAATACCCCAATCAAGACGAGCATTGAATCGATCGCTTGCACTAAAATTTAAACCCAGACCAACGGAGGGTAAGATATCGTTGCTAATCTGTAAATCATCATTGTTATTCCAGACTGTCCCGATATCAAAAAAAGGTGCAAGTTGCACTACTGCACCAAGGGAAGGTATACGAAATAGAGGAATTCTAACTTCTGCCGAAGCAAATAAACCATTGTCTCCTAAGACAAAATCTTGACGATAACCCCTCACACTATCAAAACCACCGACACGAAATTGCTCTAGCGGTACTAGTGAACTAGTAGATAATTGAACATCGCCTCTGAGCAAAAACAAAAAATCTTCATCTAAACGGCGCACCCATTGCCCTTGTCCTCGCCAAGCAAAAAAGCTACTGTCGGGAGCATCTTTGTTAATGGTAGCATCAAAAATATCTACACCTAGACTAAACTGAGAACGAGCAGCAATTACTTGTTTTTCGTTGCGATTAACCCACTCTTGGAAAAATCTGACTGCACTAATTCTGGTTTCTCCTTCTTCATTAGCACCCCGAGAAAGAGCAAAAGGTGTATCTAACAAAAAAGTTTCACTTTCGGTACGAGAAAAAGCTAATCCGACAGTTACTTCAGTATTTGGTTTTTGAATCAGAGGTTGACGCAAATTCAGTTCATAATAACGAGATTCTGATTCAATATCTAAAGGATTAAAAGGTTCTTCGATGACATCGTTGGAATTAGTTCCAGAACTAAAGCTAAGTCTACCATTACGAGCATTAAGAGGAATAGCGTAGGCAAAATCAAAACTGTCACTACCATCAGTATTGGTATATTTAAAATCAAATTTATCGCCAAAACCTAGTAAATTATTATGAGTAAGACCAACACCACGACGATTTGTACCGACACTAGGCGAGCGAGCATTATCAAAATTGCTGGAAACTGAAAAGGCACTTGCCTCTCTGACTTCAATATCTAATAAACTTGTACCAGGACGAACTCCTGCGGATAATTCAGCAGAAACGTTATCAATCAATGGGTTTAGCCGTAGCATTTGTAAAGCTTCGAGTAAAGAGTCTACATTGACTGGTTTTCCAGCAGCTATTTCTAAACGTTTACGAATATAGTTAGGGCTTAGTCTTTTAGTCCCTGTTACATTAATTGCTTCTAGCTCCCCTTCTAATACTTGGATAGTTATTTTTCCCGAATTCATTTCTTGGGGTGGTATATAAGCCCCAGAATTAACATAACCATTGTCAGTGTATAGTTTAGTTATGGCAGAGCGAGCTTGAAACAATTCAGCAAAGGAAAGAGGGCGTTGAGTATAAGGTTTGGTAACTTTTTGCAATTCTTCTGGACTAAAAACACTACTACCCACTACCTCAAAGCTATTAACCGTAATTGATTCGGGGATTTTACTAACTGTATCTTTCTCTCTAATGACAAGTTCATCACCGATTTTTAAATTAACTAATTTAGCTCCTAATTTATCTGGAGAAGGAGAGAGATTTTTCTTCGCTTCTTGTGCCTGAACTGGCATAAGCCAAAATGCAAACAATAAACAACCGCAAAAATTACTAAACTTAAAGCCCATCTGTTATCTATGTATGCTTTAAGAGTAGAATGCCCAAAAAACCTTGAAAATATATACTGACTTTTGTAATTCAGAGATTTCAATAACTTTCTGTGTAAATAGCTTTAGGCTTTATTAATACTCTGAAATGTTACCCGATCATAATTCACTTAATATATAACCCTATATTCCTCTTTTGTCACTTTCCGATATTTCCTACTAGTAAAAAAAAAATACTTAATTCTTTTCTCTGATTCAATTTCCTCTCGACTTTCCTCTAAGAACTGCTCAATCTCTTTTTTTCGGCTACTAATTCTGAATCTCGACAAGGATTCCTCTTCTGGGATTTTTTCCATGATATTCCTGCTGCATGAAACAAATCGTAGTAGCTCGATCTAGCTGCAAATGTGACATCAAACGACTCGGTAATATACTATTCTAGTTCGTTGAGATTCCATTGATTCTTGTTCTCTAGCTATCTCAGCACTTGTTGTTTCTCTTCTATGCTCAGATATCCTTTTGACCTTTGATAGTTCAGTTTTAAACCCTCTATTCCATTGAGTATAAACTCTTGTTTCCATTTGCTAATGAATCCTGAACTTACTTGTAATATTTTGATGATTTCTCGATGTTTATAGCCTTCGATCGCCATCCTTACTGCCAATGCTCTTTTTAATTCTCTTGGGTCAGGATTAGACTCAATAAATGCTTCTAGTTCTTCCATTCTTTGTATCAAGTAACTCTAAATTTGAGTTTCTCACATTTGATTCCTGATTGCTATATATATAATCAGATTCAAAAAATAGATAAACCAAATAAACTAGAGCAAATGTGGTATTTTTGATTATTCGCCATGTTAAGAAGAGATAAACAAAAAAAGTAAAAATTTAAATTCGGCTTAAACTCTAACCTAATAAGGTTTTTCAATTATCGATTAGTAGCGTATTTTTACGGAATAAATTTTAAATATATTTACTATTTTTTGATTAAAAATTTATTCAATATTCATTCTTGGTTAACCTAAAATTGTAATCAATGAGTCTAAGCTATATACATGCTTTGCTATCAAAGATAGTAAAGCGTGACAATTATCATTAAAGGATAGATAATATAAGTAGGAATAACAATATGACTATATTACTGTATTTTTACTTTGATGGAACTATTGTATGAAAGATCTATAGAATTTAATATTTTAAACATAATCAAATAAAAACTTAATTATTAGATATATAAATATGCTAATTTATAACAGTAAAATTAGAAAAAATATGAGTTTTTTGTGCATATATTTGACTTTAGATTTTTTCTTTTCTAGTTTGTTAATTCATACTCATGCTAAACAATCAAAAAATAGAAAATAATCAGATAATGTTAGTTATGAAGGTTTACCTTCTAATCGAAGAGATGGAGGAAGTAGAGGTAATTGCATAGCTAATGGAAGAGACTTTGTTGCGTTAGTTCCCGATCGTCCTGTTAATGAAACTGCTTCAATTTCGCCTCAACTACTCTTTTATGTTCCTAAAACTGAAGAACCTAAAGAGATTGAATTTATATTAAGAAATAAAGAAGATAGATTAGTTTACAAAACATTAATTCAAACGACAGATCTAGCAGGGATTATGAGTGTTGCTATTCCCGAACAAGGAATAGAGAATTCAAGGGAATCTTATGGAGATTATCATTGGTATTTATCTCTTATTTGTAACTCTAAACAGCGTTCTCAGGATGTTGTTTTGGAAGGTTGGATTGAATACGTAGAACTTAATAATTCTGTAAAAGAAAGAATTAATCTATCTAACTCAATAAGAAAGTCCAATTTACTCCAACAAGAGGGGATTTGGTATGATGCTCTTTCCGTACTAGCTGAACAAAAAAAACTAGATTCGGATTTGACTTTAATTCAGACAGAATGGTCACGACTTCTTGAATCTATTGGTCTATCAGATTTAGCATCTGAACCTTTAATTGAAGTAGAAACAACCAAAAGCTCTTATTCCACAAAAACAAAAGAGTAATAAGTCAATCAAGTGAATTACTCCTTATTAAACAAAGATAACCATTCACTTTGGGGTAGTGGAGTTACTTAACTCAACTTAATATTTTCTTGATGCTGATTTTTAACAAGGAACATCAAAGGAATATCAAAATTGGGCTGATGAGTGGTAGGAATCTGGTAGGAAATATTATTGAAAATGACTACAATGCTTAATTGAAAAGGATTTTACACTTTATTAAACTTCGTTCGGGACGAAGGAGTAAATATATTTTTAGGGGTAGGAAAGTAGATTAAGCTCGGAGATAAAACGATAATCTCGTTGATTTTTGCTGAGTAGAGGTGCATTAATTACTATCGCAGTTGCTGCAATCAATCCATCTGGAATTAGCAAACCATTACTGAGGCGGTACTTTTTTAATAATTCAATTGCTTTGTCAGCGATGAATTCATTGACTTTGATAATCAAATAACGTTGCAGAAACTTTTCAAGATTTTGTAATTCTATTTTGTTCCGACAGCCAACTATTAATTCCATTTGAGTAATAGTACTAATAGCTAAAGTCGAATTAATAGCTTCTGATTGAAGGCGATTAATAGCAATTGTAATTCCTCTACTAACATCGATGAGGATATCTGTATCAACTAATAGCTTCTGTTTCACTTAACTCGTCCATTCTTGCTGTCTTAACTGACGTACCCACTGGCTACTATCCTCCATATCCTCTCGCTCTTTCCACATACCCACAAAGGGTTCGTCTTGGAGGTTAGATTGATCTATTTCCGGAGATAAATTTTGAACGTGCAGCTTTTGTTCGAGATTTATTCTCTCTTCTGTTGTTAAGGAATTGATTATCTGTACTAGAGAATCAATCAATTTTGTGTTCATTTTTATTTATTGCTTATCAAAGCTTACTTAATTCATATTCAGCTTATTCATTATAAAAATTATAAGTAGGAATATTTAAAATAGCTCAGGTATTCCTAAAGGCAAAATAGTTCCTGGATAATTTTTGTAACTTTCGTAGTTTGGCAAATTCTTTCGCAGGAATTCGCCATAGTCTTTTCTGCTCAAATTGGTGTAAAGATGGTGTAATGTAATGTTAAATCACCTGAAAGTATTGTATTTAAAGGATTCTTTTGAGGACTGAAAATCCTCGTGTCGGCGGTTCAAATCCGCCTCCTGGCATTTCCAAATACTCTGCTCTACACACTTCGCTACCTATTAAAAACAAATTGGGATTTACTTCTATTCCCCAATTATCTCCCCAAAAGTATGATAGAAAGCAAGTAGTTTACACCAAATTTACACCAAATTTTCATCTTGTTATCTGCCCTGTAAAATCAATTCCCCAATTATTTCCCCAAAAAAATAACCAGCTAGCTCATATCATTAATTGGCAATTCTGTAAAATCAGCTATTTATCCTGTTTCTCTAGTTAGAGAATGTAGTACTACGTGTAACTCATAGATATTTTGGTTTCAGAGCAGAAAGGGAATGAGCGTAAATAAAAATCGTGACACGAATTCGTGACACGATTTTCTAAAATGCTCACAGCTACTACTACTTTGCTTTTGTTAATTAGC
>JASJDJ010000218.1 GCA_030065635.1 Xenococcaceae cyanobacterium MO_188.B32 | reverse complement strand
CCGCTACGGAAGAAAGTATAGCGGTATAGGGACAAGGATTGTGTTAGTTAACCCTGATAGCTCTATTTACTATCAGGGTTCTTTAGTGCTTTGCATTTTAAAAATGTCTATTACTAACAGTATTACTATTACTATTAGACATTTTTAAAATATGTACATAGCTGAAACAACCAAAATTCGTGCTTCTGTCCGAGTAAAACGCTGAAAGTACTACTATTAGAGAATTGATTGTTCAAAATCGCTTGTAGTTTTTGAGTGACAAGTATAGCAGTGACAATTTAACTAGGTAGGGAATTTTACGCTCGGCTTTGCGATCGCGTTTCTTCAGATAAAAAAATAGAGTGGATAGCTGATTTGACAGAATTGCCAGTTAGTGATAAGTGCGATCGGGTTATTTTTTTTGGAGCTGGCTTTACAAAATAGATAGAAACTTGTTTTAATTGTGCAAGATATTTTTTTCTCGTGTTTATTCGGTTTATTTTGGAAGTTGTAAATGAGCGTATTTTGAGCGGATATTTTTTTAGGGTTCTAGTGTTTGTTGGATTTTCGGGTTCAAGCCCCAGTTTAGCAAGGGTTATAATACTTAGTTGCTAAATGCGGAACTCGGGACTTGAACCCGAAAGTTCTAAGCGAACACTAGAACCTGAATCTAGCGCGTCTACCAATTCCGCCAGTTCCGCTTTTATATTTATACACACAAACTGCAATTATCGGTTTAATTCTCGATTTTGTCAAGTATAACAAATACTCATTGCCCCTTTTTTTCTTAAGTTGGAGGATACAGCCATTAATATTAACCTCGCCGAAACCAGGACTATATCATTAGAAGAACAACCTTTTTTAGAAATTCAGGGTCGTCAAGAATTAAGTGGAGAAGTAAAAATAAGTGGGGCCAAAAACTCTGCTCTGGCGATTATGGCTGCTTCTTTACTTTGTCAAGATGATTGTCGTTTACGTAATATCCCTTGCTTAGTAGATATTAACCGCATGAGTCAGCTTTTGCAGGCTTTAGGTGTAAAAGTTCAAAGAAATAGAGAAATATTAGACATTAATGCCGTTAATATCAGAAGCTCTCAAGCTCCCTATGAAATAGTGTCTCGCATGAGAGCCAGCTTTGATATTATTGGTCCTTTGTTGACTAGACTAGGAGTAGCTCGCGTTCCGCTACCAGGGGGATGTGCTATTGGAGCTAGACCTGTAGACTTGTATTTACAAGGTTTACAAGCAATGGGAGCTAATATTCAAATTGAATCTGGTGGGATTGTTTATGCCTGTATTCCTGGTAACAAAGGAAGACTGCAAGGAGCAAAAATTTATCTCAACAAGCCTAGTGTTGGTGCTACCAAAACTATCATGACAGCAGCAACTCTAGCCGAAGGAGAAACAAGAATTGAAAATGCAGCCCAAGAGCCAGAAATAGTCGATTTAGCTAACTTTTGTCGTCAGATGGGGGCGCAAATTAAGGGCGCGGGGACAAACACTATTATTATTTCAGGAGTCGAGCGTTTACACGCTCTAGACTATTCAATTATTCCCGATCGCATTGAAGCGGGAACATTTTTGATCGCAGGGGCAATTACTCGATCGGATATTTCCCTCTGTCCAGTCATTCCGGAGCATTTAATGCCCGTGATTGCTAAACTTAATTCCATTGGTTGTCGCGTTATCAATGAAGGAAGCGATCGCTTACGGATTCTGCCTGAAAACTTAAAAGCAGTAGATATAGAAACTTTACCTTATCCTGGTTTTCCTACCGATATGCAAGCCCCTTTTATGGCACTACTCAGCATCAGCGAAGGAAACAGCATAATTAGCGAAACTATCTTTGAAAATCGTTTTCGTCATGTAGCAGAGTTAAATCGTATGGGAGCAGATATTCGAGTTAAAGGCAATCATGCGCTTATTCGCGGTGTATCTGCTTTGTCTGGGGCACCAGTAATGGCAACAGATTTACGTGCCTCTGCTGCTTTAGTAGTAGCGGGTTTAGCAGCAGAAGGAACAACTATAGTTCGAGGTTTACACCACTTAGATAGAGGATATGAAAATATTGAAAGCAAATTACAAAAGTTAGGAGCTAAACTTCAACGGGTTAATTCTCCAAATAGACAAGGCAATTAAGCTAAATATTATCCAGGCAAAATCTAATTTAAAAACTCTAGAGGCGTTTGTTAAAACGTCTCTACCTATTTATGCCATAATTCTTAATATATATTTTAAGGTTTGCCTGACGAGCAATGAGCGATCGAGATCGAGAAAAAACCCTAGCTGAACAAGCTCCATCTAGTTACGAATGCCGTTCTTGTGGCTATGTATACGAACCAGCCAAAGGAGACGATCGAGGGAATATCCCCGCCGGGACTTTATTCGAGGAACTGCCCAGCGATTGGCGTTGTCCCGTTTGTGGTGTTCGCACTACTCAATTTGTCAACATCGGTGCTACTGGTGCACCTTCTGGATTCGCATCAAATCTCGATTATGGATTTGGTGTCAACCGTCTAACTCCAGGGCAAAAAAATATTTTGATTTTTGGTAGTTTAGCCTTAGCTTTTCTCTTTTTCTTAAGCTTATATGGCTTAAATTAGCTGTTTCTTGTCCAGCAAAATTAATTTAGTTGATTTTGCTTGAAGGAGCAATATAGGTTGCGTGCCTTTATGCTGTCATAGGATGTTTATGAATTTATTTCTGAAAAAAATAAAACAAATCGTAATATTATTGTCAATTTCTTTACTCTGTATTAGTTGTAGCGATCTTCCTTCTACTAGTTCTAATCCCTGGCGCGTATTAACTCTACCCACAGAGGCAATCTTTTCTGATATAGCCTTTACCGACGAGCCTAACCATGGTTGGCTTGTAGGCACAAAAGCTACTATCTTTGAAACTAAAGATAAAGGAGATACGTGGCAACAAAAAGTTATCGATTTTGGAGATGAGAACGTATCTTTTAGCGCAATTAGTTTTAACGGACAAGAAGGATGGATAGTAGGTAAGCCTTCAATTCTACTTCATACAGAAGATGGAGGAAAAAATTGGTCTCGTATTCTTTTGAGTGCTAAATTACCTGGCGCGCCCGAAAAAATTCTGGCTCTGGCACCATCATCAGCAGAGATGGCAACTGACCTTGGTGCAATCTATAAAACTGTAGATGGTGGTAAAACTTGGCAAGCATTAGTAGAAGGATCTGTAGGTGTAGCTCGTAATATTACTCGTTCTCCTGAAGGTAAATACGTAGCAGTTTCTGCCCGTGGTAATTTTTACTCAACTTGGGAACCCGGTCAAACTGAGTGGACTCCCCATCAACGTACTTCTTCTCGTCGTCTGCAAAATATGGGGTTTAGCCCCGATGAACGACTATGGCTCATAGCTCGTGGGGGTCAAATTCAGTTTAGTGAACCAGAGGAGTTTGAAAATTGGAACGATCCTATCTATCCCGAACCTTCTACTAGTTGGGGATTATTAGATGTTGCTTACCGTACACCAGAAGACCTTTGGGTGTCTGGCGGGAGTGCCAACTTGCTCTATAGTTCTGATGGTGGTCAAACTTGGCAAAAAGATAGAGATATAGAAGATATTCCTTCTAATCTTTACAAAGTGGTTTTTGTCAACTCTAAACTAGGATTTATCCTGGGAGAAAGAGGAGTTTTACTTAAGTATGAACCATCTGTAGATGCAGCTTAACAGTTAACAGTTATCACCTTATCGGTCATTTGCAGATGAATAACAAGTAATTAATTTAATTTTGACTTTTGCTTGTTTATGAACCTATTGGTTTCGTATTATGTAAACTATGTTTCAAATTCTTTGTTTTAAAAGGAGAATAATTTATGGCAGGTACAACTGGAGAGCGTCCTTTTTCTGATATCGTTACTAGTGTTCGTTATTGGGTAATTCATAGCATTACCATTCCTATGCTATTCATAGCAGGATGGTTATTTGTAAGTACCGGACTTGCTTACGATATATTTGGTACTCCTCGTCCTAATGAGTATTTCACTCAAGACAGACTAGAGTTACCAATTATTAATGACCGCTTTAGTGCCAAACAACAAATAGAAGAGTTTAACAAATAAATCGTTTTCAAAAAAAATAGGTGGAAAAATATGACGAGTAATTCTCCCAATCAACCAGTTTCTTATCCCATTTTTACCATTAGATGGATAGCAGTTCATACACTGGCTGTTCCCACTGTTTTCTTTTTGGGTGCGATCGCAGCTATGCAATTTATTCAAAGATAGGAGAACCAATGGATAGAAATACCAATCCCAATAGACAACCAGTAGAACTAAATCGTACTTCCTTATATTTAGGATTACTTTTGATTGCGGTTCTCGGTATCTTATTCTCTAGTTATTTCTTTAATTAACTAGCTCTATATTCAGTTCAATTTTTAATAGCAAGTAGGAGTTTTCAAAAATGTTTGCAGAAGGAAGAATTCCTTTGTGGATTGTAGCTACAGTTGCTGGCTTAGGTGTAATTGCTGTTGTTGGTATCTTTTTCTACGGTGCTTATGCTGGCGTAGGTTCTGCGATGTAGAATAGTATTTCACTTAATGAAAAACCGCCTGTTCTTCTGAATCTGGCGGTGTTTTTTTTCTAGGGTGGCAAAATAGCCTAGCCAAAAGTAGCAATCTTCTGTAAGCTAGAGGATGTGGGCTTCCGTAGCAATTAATGGCGAGAAAAAATCCTGTTCCTCAAGCAACCAATTCATTAGTACTAGATTGTCTTAATCAAAAGTGTCCCAGTTGCGGTCGCCACATGTGGTGGGATTATTCAGATTCAAGAAAAGTTAGAACTTTAAAAGAAGTCATAAAACTTACATTAAAAATAAAGCGTTGTCCTAATAAAGAGTGCGCTCGATACCATAAACCTTACCGACCAGAAGCCGAAGGAAAATATGCTTGACCAGTTCATGAATTTGGACTAGATATAATTGCTTTTTGTGGAGAGCTAAGAGGGATAAAACTTCAAGAACGTTTGACAAAAATCACCGATTCTCTTGAGAAGGTAGAAAAAAGGGCTCTCTCCCCAAAGAATTAGTTAAATTGAAGCAGATATCAGAAGCGTGCTTTATCTCAAACTGCCAAACTTTGGCCCGATCTAATTCAAGCTTATCAATGGATTCATGCGGCGGCGAAAATTTTAGATAATGAAGAAGAATTGAGTGCCCAACAAGGAAAGCTCTCGTTACGTTGGATTAATGGGTGCTATGTCAAGATGGAAAGATAAAACAGGAGAATTATCAGAATATATCGAACATTTTCGCCAAATCACTGCCAGTTATTTTTCCGGTTTATTTCATTGTTATTGGCTAGACGGATTACCCAGAACCAATAATAATCTGGAACAAATGTTTGGTTCTTTTCGCTACCATCAAAGACGTTCTACTGGTCTAAAGAAAGCACCATCTTCAACAGTAATTTCTGGTTCTTCAAAAATTGTAGCTGCTATTGCTACTAAATTAAAAACTTTTTCGTCGATTAGCAGCGATCGATAAGCATAAATGGCAACAAAAACGTCAAGAAATAGAAAAGCTTCGCAAAAGTCGTCTTCAACAACGTCATTTTCGTAAAGATCCAGATAACTATTTGACTAAATTGGAAACAGAGCTAATCCAGGCTATTTTGCCACCCTAGAAAAAAATAAGACAACGATTCGAGGCTCCATGATGCCATCTTCTCGCTCAAAAAAAGACAAGCACCCAGAAGAGCATAACTCGTGGTCGATTGGGCGACTCATCAATATTTCCCATCAACCCAAGTACCGAGGGACACCTCATGGAGCATTAGTTCCACTTCTGACCTTGGCGTGGTAGGGCTTTCAGTCTTTTTTCTATTTCCCTCTAATCTCACCGACTGGTATAAGAGCGGAAAGCTTGGCCTTGAAATACTTTGACGACTAATTCCTCGTTTTTCAGCAAAGGGGGAATTCCCTAATTCCAGAACAAAACTGACCTAACCGACGTATCCAGATAGAATGGGGAGTACGCTGCTGCGGTAGAAGTGATAGATTTTCTCGAACCGTTAGCGTATTCTGATGGTTTATTTACGCGAGGCTGCACTTAGTAATTTTCCAATTTTTAGTCATTTATTATTAGCAACGGTAAGATTAAGGCGAAGACAAACCTGGAATTGAATTTAAACATGATTGCACTCCTACATCAATGGAAGAAACGACGGTTAATGGGGCTAAACCTAGCGAGACTGTTCCCCAGGGGATTATAGCTTGAAACGCTTATCAGGTTAGAGTTTCAGGGCTCGAAGCTAGGCGATTGCCTAACGGAAAATCAATGACCTTCCTTCAAGGGAGCCGCATACCTGGAGCTACTTTTTGAGCACGAGCACCCAGTCGTTCCCCTCACCGTTAGTTGGCGGAGTAAATTCGCGTGTTCCTTGCGCCAGGAACTCACCGATACGTCGAGTCGTGCCGTCGTGGGGATTAAACCAGAAAGCTGTCACCTCTGGGCCTCGGAACTTGTCCAAATGGACGCTCACAGGTTTACCCGTTGGGAGGTAAATGAGCATGTAGCTGCCATCTGTATCTCGCGTGGCCTGGGCGTGGTCAATACCCTGGCCAGATTCGCCATTGAGCACCGACTGATCGGGTACGCGTGTGAGGAATGGCAGAGATTCCATCAGCCGCTTAAGATGGGTCATTTGGAAAGCCCCCGGCGCGTCGAGTGCCTTAAACCATGGAATGTGTCCTCCGTAATTTGTCGTCTCACCCTCGCGAACCCATTTGATGAAACTGCGATGACCATAGGTATGACCAAGCCCGCCGGCAAAAACGGCCCAATATGCCGCCCGCCGTACATCCCACGGCGATATCCGTTGGGATTGCGACTCGTTTTTGTTGACTGACAGCGAGTTTTCGTAAGCCACTTCGGCGTCGAGTGTCGGTTTTGTCGGCCTCTTCTCATAGTCGGTCGTCACCAGGTGGTAGTTGGCAAACTCAAACATGGTCGTCGTCTGGATCATGTTAAAATCGAGCCAGGGTTCGTCATGCACCCACAGCGATGAGGAGTGTTCGCGTCCTGGTGGGTGAAATGTCATCAGCGTCGTGCTCCAATCTGCTTTGCTGTCGAACTTGTCTTCGCCATTGGTGCCGTCCGCGAGCCCTTCGGCCAGCGCGCGGGTCATAGTCATGCGCACGGGATTGTCTACGTTGCGTCCCCGCTTGTATGCATCCCCGCCCATGACCCAGATGACATTGCGGCGCTCGCCATAGCGAGCTCCGAGAAAGTGCCCGTATCGGTAGGCGACCTTCGGGTCCGTCACCAGCGGACTTTCCTCCGACACAGTGTTGAGCCAGATTGGCAACAACGCCAGGTAAAGCTTGTGTGCCGCAGCCTGGTCTACGATCCAATCCATGTCATCCCAGTAGTCGTTGTCCGGTCCGGGAACGACCTTCGGTCGGGTGAAGTCACCGTCTATAAATGCCGCGTGGCCAGCAACATTAATCTGGTCGAAGCCAGGCACGACAGTTTGAATGACGGTGAAACCCTTGGTCGCACGGTTCTTGAAGTAACGCAGCACTGACGGCTGGTCTATCATATCGACCCGTGAGGCTTTGTTAACCAGCTGCCACGCCGTATCACCAAGCCAGAAGAACGGTTGGCCGTCCTCTGTAACCAGGAAGCGCCTGTTGTCGCTGACGCGCAGGCGTGGAAGCGCCTCGGCAGACCGAGCAGCAAGCAAGCAGGTGCAACCGATGAGCGCGAGTTTAATTATCTTATCCATCTTCTTCTATTGGACTTTGGACAAATCACCTACTGACGCAAGCTCTAATTGAACGATTTGGCGATCGCCAGAAATAATGCGCGATCGCCAGAAACGACCGATTTAGCCAATCCATATATAGTGTTTATGAAACCAAACTACACTATATGTAGTGTAAATTCAAGGCTACGGAGGCCCACATCCTCTAGCTTAAAGAAGATTGCTACTTTTGGCTAGGCTATTTTGCCACCCTAGTTTTTTTTGTTATTTATCTATAAGTAACCTTTACGTTACTAATAAATGCTTTTCTACCAAGCTAGGAATTTGTTGGGGTTTTACTCTACTATAGCGAGTTTTATCGGGCAACATGACTAGATTAGGCCCTTTTTTGCACTGCTTTAGACATCCTGTAGTTTTAACTTCAATCGAGCGATCGTGACAAATATTTTCTAACACCTGACAAACTTCTCTTCCACCTTTTTTCCAGCAGCTTGATTTTTTACAGACTAAGACTTTGGCTTTAGCTTTTACTTTATTTTCTGGAGAAGATAGATTAGAAACCTCGGGAACAATAATTTGACCATTGCTATGGTTGCTACTGGCAACTAATTCAATATAATCTGCTTTGTATTCAACTTTACCTGTTTTGAGTTTTTGCTTTTTTGTCCCTCGTACTATCAACTCAGCTTCAGGACTGACTATGGGAGCAATATCTTCTCTAATACTTTTAGCTACTTTAATCCAATAGACTTGTTGTTCCGTAGCTAGCTTCAGATATTTTACTCGATCATATTTTTTAAAAACTGCTGTTACTAACTTGCCTTTAAAGTTAAAATCAGTTGCTAAAGATTTGCTCTTAGTCATGTTTTGCTTGGGCTAAATATTGATTGAGTTTGTTTGCATTTAAATAAGTAGATCTAAAATAAGAGTAAAACTGAAACAAGATAGAATTTAAGGTGATTCTCAAGCTTGTTCTTTGTTTCCTATCTTTTATTGCTTTATTTTCCAACACCGATTCAGCCAATACACTAATTCTCGACGAGATGCAGTAAACTGTTTGGCTACACTCCATAACTGAATTGCTGTCTGGATATCATCTACTTTTACTTGTAAGGGTTTATTTGTTCTACACTGACAAGCTATATCTAAAGCTTGTAAGCGATGATAGATTTGCCATTTGTCTGATGATTGGATTGTTACTATCTCATGATTTGGCGATCGCTGATTATTACTTTGCATTCCTAATTAATATTTTCTTTAATTTAAGCTTATTGAGAATTAGATTCATTAATTCAAGTATAACCGCTAAACGACAATAGATGTCAATAAAAATTTCCGAAGTTGTTAGGCTACTCTTCAGATTGTTTTGACCGCCTTTTAAGGGTATGATTTTTAGATTTAATGGTAAGAGCAGGTGGGGAGGTAGGGAAGTTAGGGAAGTTGAGGGAGAGATAACCTTGATTTCTCGTCTTAGTAAACAACGTAAATCATTCAATTATTAAAAACATACAC
>JASJDJ010000049.1 GCA_030065635.1 Xenococcaceae cyanobacterium MO_188.B32 | reverse complement strand
AATTTTTTCCGAACAGTTTCTATCAACCTAATTGACGATCGCACTCTTTCAACATTTCTGGGGCTTATCATCTTTCTTCTCTTGTTAAAAAAGAGAATTTTCTCTTCTTCTCTTTTCAAAATGAGAATTGCTGCAAGTAGCAAGTAGCAATTTTTGTCACAACAAACTTCTTGACTTCTTTGCTCACTCACAAACTTTAACTACTTACCAGCAGAAAACCGCAACTGATAACTCAAACTAAGTAACTTTAACCACAAACCAGGATATTGTTTTTCTAACCATGGTTGAGATTGTTTCAGCCAACTAGGAAACCATCCTTGTAGTAGCAATTTTTTGCCTGCATCCCAACTAAAAGCCCAATAGGAACCTAACCAACGTAATAAAGATTCAGTTCCTGCCATTTCCCAAATCCAGAGTAGTAAAGCAGGGTTTTTTCTTGCCGCTACTAAAGCCAATCTGGTAAAAGTAAACCAGTTAGTACGGTCTTTAATAAAAGTATCGGCTACTTCGGGCGGTTCAGCCTCCAAAAGACCAAAGAAAGTATTTAACATGGAGTTAATACGTTGAGGCAGTAAGATTTGGTGAGTAGGCACCATCATGCCTTTAGAAAATAGCCAAGTAACCGAAATATTGCTTTGATAAGCTCTAATTTGGTTTAAATGTTCTTTGGTAAGTAAATCGTGTTTGAGAGCAGTATCGAGTAAAGTAGTCAGACGTTCTAAATTCCGTACTAATGAACCAAAACCCGTAAAGATTAAGGGAGATTGTAAAGAAGCAGCATCGCCAATAGCCAATAAACGATCGAATGCCACGGTGCGATCGCGACTACTGGTACTATAATGTCCTGGGATATAACCAAAGGTAGCTTTCCCCCATTGTAATTTTTCCAGGTCGCAACGGCGATACTCTGGCAAAATAGTAAAGAAGTCTTCGTACATCTCTAGCAAAGAACCGGGATTATCGGGATGGACTTGGTGGTAGTGAAACAGATAAATAGTTAATTCTTCCCCTGCACCAGGGAATAATTCCCAGATTAGTTGTCTGCCTCTAGATATATCTCCATGGGAGTTGAGAACATCACCATATTGAGAATCCCAAACTGCTGGTGCGAAACCTTTTTCGACTACTGCCCCTACTGTCGGGCAAACACTATCAAAAGTATGTTTTCCGTTTAATTGCCAAGCAATGGGAGAAGCAGTACCCATGGCATCCATTAATAATCTGCCGTTAGCTTGTTTGGTTGCTTGAGTGGCTAGATGAATTAAGTCGACAGTAACTTTTGTTTGAGAAATATCAGCCCGAATAAATTCGGTTTCGTCCCAAATTTCTCCTCCAGCTTGCCGTAATTTTTCCCCACACAAACCTAAAAGTTTATTGGTATCGATCGCCACATTTAAAACTTTAGGAGTATGTAAAACTGGTGCTTTAAGATGAGGAGGATTATTAGCATCGAAAAATTTGCTAAAACCATCTACATATTCTCTAGCAATTACGTATTCAAATTCTTTAGGGGTAAATAAACCCAAATTAATCAAACTCTGAAACTCATCGCGAGAAATATTCCATTCTCGATTCATCCTGCCAAAAGGTAATCTTTCTACCACTAAGACTCGATAACCTTTTTGTGCCATAACAGCAGCATGAATTACTCCCAAAGCACCACCAATATAAATCAAATCATAAATTTTCTCATCTCCGTGTTTTCTCGCTTCTCCCTCAAAAATAACTTGCTTGGGCTGTTGAGGATTATTAACGCTTTCCCGCCACCTTTTTTCCCACCAGTAGACGCGATTGAGATCGTATTCCCCGTTAGGCATCTTTTGGAAAAAATGAACTGTCTGAGGATAGTATTTGGCTAGGGCTTTAAAGATAGATTGTTGAGTTAAATCTATGTCTGGGGGGACGGGATATTGAGGCGGAAATTGTTGACGAATATCTTGGAGAAATTTTTGTTGGAGAGAAGTAACGCCTTTTATGGGGTGTTCTCCCCATTGAAAAATTTTCAGATAGGTTGTACGCTGTACTGACCAAACAAAAAGTGAGAGTTCACTGTAAGTATCTTTGGTTGTTTGCTGTTGAGGACAGTGCAAGCGAATACCATCAGGAGTAATTATTTTTTCTCCCCAATTTGGTTGCCATTTTTGTTGTAACCAATGGCGAACGGCAGCAGTATCTGGAGTAGGGACTTCGATATAAAGTATTTCTTTCATTGACTAATTTTAACTAAATCTTAAATTAAACAAAAAGACTGATTTGAATGATTGGGAAATACGTTAGACTTGCCAAATGGCTAAATTAGGCAATTCGTCAAATTAAAAACTAAAGATAAAACTATTCAATTTTCATTTATTTTCCAATAGATATGACTTAACTATGAATTATCCCATTCCAGCCAACACAGAGGAAATTTTAGCTTTACGCGATCGCCCGATAAACGAAGAAATTATCGCTACAGCGATCGCTGGAGTAATTCAGATTGCTCGTCATCAAGGTCAATCTTTAGAAGATTTAACCACGCAAGTTTTAAATGATGACTTCGTTTTAGATGCATTGCAGCGTAAAAAATTAAGCGATCTAGTTACTCAGGCTTGGGAAAAGTTACCTTACCTGAATGTGAGTTCGGAGAAACCTTCGGTAGTCACGCTTCGGGTACGGAATTCGTAGAGCTCTTCGGTATTGGTCGAAGAGCGTACGAAATCATAATCTTTCAGCGCAAAATTAAATTAAAAATTCAACCTTCTTTCAGAAGGAGTCCCGCTCTCTACCCGATAGGGTGAGAGTCGGGAGGAATTCTGAGCAGGGTCTAAGTTACACACAGTCCACTACTCCTTTTTATTAATTGTGTTTTTGAGATTCTGAATTGACCTAATCTTTTCCAGTTAAAGTCATATATGCTAACCACTTTGTTTACTTCTGAATATCCTCCGATATAACCTTTTACTGTTAGCTTTCCTTTGGCAGCTTGAACTAAGTCACCACTTCTAAAACCAAAAGGGGTAACTGTTCCACCTTTACGTTTTCTAATGCTACCTTTACTTGGATTCTCAAAGTGCAATTGGCGACGATAAAGTTGTGGTCGAGATATTATTTTGAATGGTGCATCAGTCAGCATAATCGAACCAACCCAATGATGACCATGACTATTAGCTGTGTGAAAAGATTTGTATTCGATAAATCGGCTAGCTGCGAGACTTATACCATCATTGGCATGAGTAGTTACATTTTGAACTGATTTATCATCTTTGTTTTTTTCTAGTCCTAAATGCTTCCTGATATTCGAGGTTTTCCAGCCTTCTAGCTTATGAGTTGGTAATATAGCTGATAACTGCTCTAGCATCCAATATTGCCCCACCATGACTGGGGAAAAACCTTTGTCCCCTCTTGCTTTGACATATTCATAGACAATTTCAGTAACAGGAAAAAGTTTAACTAACTCTCTGACTATTCTGAGTTCTAGTTGACGATTAGCTCTGATACTAGGAGGCAATTTGTTACCCCTGCGATTGTCAAATCTTTTTTGTCGATGCGCTCTTGCAGCAAAAGGTATATTGCGATTAATTCTCCTACCACGTCTAGCCCGACGTAGTATTTTCTGCGCTTGTTTACGAGCAGTTACTCGCCTGAATGGAAGTACTACATGGGTGGTAAACAAAACAGCTTTACGGCTAACTGCTGCTATGCCAGAAAACAATTTACCTGGATCTATGCCGACTACGATTTTCTGATTTTCAGTACCACTTGGCTTTACAAGTAGCTGAACGCAAAAAATATTTAGATCGTTCCATACTGGCTTTGCTTTACCAGCAGCAATCCATTTCCTAGCGCGAACGCTAGTCGTCGGCATTAATGCTTGACCCGAAGGGGACAAAACTGGCACTCGTATCTTTTCTGTCGTCATGGGTATAACCCCTAAATTAGTTGTGTGTCTCTTCCAGCACCTAATCCAAAATGTCCCTTCTTCAGGCGACTACTCCCAGTAGTCTTGTAGGTAAACCAACCGAGGGAAGTAGTTGGCAGTACGTATCAGAATTAGGCTTTTGCTGTAGTGCAATCCTTAGTTGTTAACTGGGTTTAACAAGCCCGCTTTGTATTGCCCCAAGGCAATCAAAGTCGGGTGATTGACATAAGTTACTTGCTAATTGCCACTCGCTACTTCGTTCAACCGAAAATTTTCGGAACTATGCAAGATATACCATGAACTAGCGTTCACAACCCAAGGATAAAAATAGATTCATTCTAAACTTCTGAGCTTCTATGTTCGAGACAGATCTATTAGAGATTAGTGATTATGATAAGTTTAGTTTGTTTTCCTAATCCCCAATCACTTTTACTCTAACTAAAAATATCTAGGTCTAATGCTTTAGAACCACCCTCTTGTAATTGCCCAAGTAATTGAATTAGCTGAGTCCACATCAAAGAAGTAGCAAAAATGGTTAAGGGTAAAGATAGACCGATAGCAATAATAGAGTTAACACTAAATATTTTTAAGCCACCAGCTAGAAAAATCCAAACTCCCAAACAAATACCTAAATAAGCTATTTGCAAAGCCCGATTATCTAATCGGGCAAGGTTTTGGCTACCGCCATCTTTTGACCATTCTGCTAATTTCTGTTTTAGCATGGTTTGAAATGCTAAACCACAGGTTATTCCCACGAATAACCCTATTAGACAGATTAGAAAGGGGGGCTGAGGATAATAGTACATGATGGGTAAATTTACTGAAGAACGAGTCCTCAATTAATTTAACCTGAATGGGTAGCTGTGGGAATAACTGCTGCTACTGTTTCTGCTGAAAACTCTCTGATAGTACTAAAAGCTAAATTAAAGATTTGTTGAGGATTCAAATCATTTTTAATTAAACTCCAGAGACGTTGTACTTCTTCTGTATGTAATCTTTCATCATCAGTCAATGCTAGCAGCAATTGACGACGAAGATATTTTCCTTCTTCAGAGAGAATATATTGTAAACCCAATCGAGCAGTAGGTAAAATGTCAAATCCTTCATCAGATTGGGCGATCGCAATCATGTTTTCTAGTCTGTCCCAGTTAAACTTACCATCTTTGATTAAAACTTCTAGTAAGTGTTTCCGCATTTCGGCAGATTCTCCTGTCAACAATCTGCGGGATACATAGGGGTAAGAGACTTCGACAATTCTAAAATTAGGGTTTAAGCTTAAAGCTAGTCCTTCCTGAGTAACGAGAGAACGAATGATCAGGGCAAACTTAGCGGGAACACGGAAGGGATAGTCGTACATCAACTCAGAAAACTCATCAGTGATGGTTTTAAAGTTGAAGTCGGCAACACTTTCACCCATGGCATTCCCTAAGACTTTTTCTAAAGCAGGAATGATTGGCTCTATATTAATACCTGGAGTCAAAAAGCCTAATTTGACAAAATCTTTCGCCAAAGCATGATAGTCTCGATTGATTAGCTGAACTACCGCACTGGCTAGGGTTTCTTTAGTATTTTCTTCTAACTGATCCATCATCCCAAAGTCGATATATGCCATACGACCATCTTCTGTAGCAAATAAGTTGCCAGGATGGGGATCTGCATGGAAAAAGCCGTACTCTAGAAGCTGTTGTAGTCCTGAAGTTACACCAATTTTAATCAAGCGATCGACATCTAATCCTGCTGCTTTAATTTTATCTATATCAGTTAATTTAATTCCCTTAATCCACTCTAAAGTAAGAACACGACTATTCGTATACCGCCAATAAATTAGAGGGACTTTTACTTCTGGGTTACCTTGAAAATTAGTGGCAAATTTTTCCGCATTTCTTGCTTCGTGGAGATAATCAATTTCTTCAAAAAGCTTAATACCAAATTCATCTACAATCAAAGTTAAATCGTGACCTAGATTTAAAGGTAACAAACCTCCGAACCAACTAGCAGCCCAGCGCATTAGATATAGGTCTATAGTTATGATCGATCGCAAGCCAGGACGTTGTACCTTAACTGCGACTTCTTCTCCATTATGCAAAACTGCACGATAAACTTGACCGAGACTCGCTGCTGCGACGGGAAGGGGAGAAATCTCGCGATAAACTTCCTCAATAGAAGCACCTAATTCTGACTCGACAATAGCAAAGGCTTTCTGGGTATCAAAGGGTGGTAATTGGTCTTGTAGTTTAATTAATTCTTCTAAAAAATCTTTGTGGATTAAATCTGGTCGAGTTGATAGAGCTTGTCCTACTTTAATAAATGTAGGCCCTAGCGCGGTGAGAATTTCGCCTAATTCTTTAGCACGCTTTTGCTTATTTCGTTCTGCTCTATCTATCCAATTATCCCATTGTAAATGAATAAGAAAAGTCCCAAAAAACCAGATAATTTTGAGTAAACGCCAGACAACAAGCCAAGGACGAGAGCGATAGTACTCAGCAATCGCTTTTGCATCGTACTTTCTTAAGGAAGCAGAATCCGTTATTTGTTTCTCTAGCCTTTGGTCATCCGTTCCCCGCCTTGAAAAGGCGGGGCTTGCGGATGACCGCATTCCGCGGTCAGAAGACACTTTGTTATGCCGAGTCACGATTCTATTTTTTACCTCTTGCTTCTTAACAGTTTTTATGTAATTAATAACTTTAGTATACAAAAATACAAATTACTTAAACTAAGTATAGTCCCTTAAATTAAATTAGAAAAGTAAAGACTCCGTGAATTTACGCTCAATTTACAATTTATACTGAGTTTATATTTTTTTAATGTTATCATTGCCATTTTCTAGTTTTGCGGTCTAGCTACGGCTACTGTTAACATTTCTTCTGGAGTCAGTCGAGGATAAACTACTCGACCATCTTTAAACCAAATAATGCGATTTGTCTGACGGGCTACTTCTGGTTCGTGAGTAACCATTATGACTGTAATACCAGTATTATGCAGTTGTTCAAAAATATTCAATACTTCTTGGGTTGTGTGAGAATCTAAAGCACCCGTTGGTTCGTCAGCTAATAACAGTAAAGGATTATTGACGATCGAACGAGCAATTGCTACTCTTTGTTGTTGTCCTCCCGAAAGTTGATTGGGTTTATTATGAAGTCTTTTACCCAAGCCAACTTGTTCCAGAGCATATACAGCGCGATCGCGTCTTTCCGCGTAATCTACATTAGCATAAACCATCGGTAGCATTACATTTTCCAACGCTGTCATTTGAGGCAATAAATGAAACTGTTGGAAGACAAAGCCAATTTGACGGTTGCGAATAGTTGCTAATTCATCATCGGTCAATCCAGAAACATCTACAGAATTGAAATAATAGCGTCCAGTCGTAGGGCGATCTAAACAACCAATAATATTCATAGCGGTAGATTTACCCGAACCAGATGCACCCATAATCGAGCAATATTCACCTTGGTTAATAACTAGATCGACTTTATCTAGAGCATAAACACTAGTATCACCACTGCCATAGATTTTATCTATTGCTTCTAGACGAATGATTACAGACTTATTTTTTAAATTATGAGTAGGAAAAGTCATTTAAGTGATAAAGCTCTTAGATGATTGTTAATATATGTTAACTTTCATCTATTGTAGAAAATGTCTAGAATATTTTGCGTTTCCAAAGAAATAGTCACAAGTTGAGCAGAGGACTTTTTCCTAAGAAGATGCGATCGCCAAGCTTGTATTTTTTACTAGAACTTAAGTTTTAAAATAAAAAAAGGAAACCTTTTAATTGTAAAAAGCAAGGTTTCCTCAACTAATTAAATACTTACTGAAATTATAACAATGACCACCGCCTCTAACACAGACATTCAACAAATTAAAGAGTTTATCAAAGATGGCTTTAACGAAATAGATAAGAAAATCGATAGCAAGTTTAATGAATTAGATAAGAAAATCGATAGTAAGTTTAATGAATTAGATAAGAAAATTGATAGTAAGTTTAATGAATTAGATAAAAAAATCGATAAGGTTGAATCTGCACTTAAACAAGAAATATCAGAGGTTAGAGGCGATCTTAAAGCAATTGATGCCCGACAAAAAAATGTTGAAATTTCCGTTCAGAAAATACCTGAGATTACCGAAAAATTTGGCGAGTTGAAGAAGCGGTGCGACCCCGCGTCGGCGAAAGACGTTTACCCTCGAATGGGGGCAAGGGAACGCGCACCAAGACACTGGAGACAAATCGCATTTATTATCATTGCTGCGGTAGTTGGTTGGTTTGCCAGAAGCGGAAAGATGTAATTAATATGCGATCTTATATATTGTTTGGTAAGCTGTTAAGTTTTTAAATTGATATTTGAGGAAAGCGAATAGGGAACAGGGAACAGGGAACAGTCAAGGTATTGCATCAATGTTCTAAATTTAAAAGAACCCAGTTTAAATGCGTCTTAGCTTATCAGATTACCTATAAAAAAACAGATACGATCGATCGTATCTGCACACAAAACTAATAGCTAAAAGCTAAAAACTAATAGCTTTTTAATGATGATGGTGATGATGTTCGTGTGCGTGGGCTGCTTGCACTGCTGCCAAACTGGGATTAACGCTTACTCCCTCAGCAGAGAACAAAGCTTCAATTTGGGGGTTTGCCCAGTCTGCTACCATTTTGAGAAATTCGGCATTATCGTTAACACAAGGCATACGCAGAAAAGTTACCCGAGAATGTTTATGCTGTAGATGATGGATAATATGATCTACATCGAGTAAAGTTTCGTGGTTTTCGGTGGCAAAACCGATCGGCATCATAATAATCGAAGTTGCCCCTAATTCAATTAAATTTTTGGCAGCTAATTCTACATTGGGTTGTGTCCACTCAATTAAGGGTGTGTCATGATTTAGCCAACCGATCGAAATCAGAGGATACTTATAAATTAACTCTTCTCTCACTAACTCATATAAAGCCTGACTTTCATCAATACCAGAAGTGAATCCTTTGGCTTTATGAGGACAACCATGATTCATTAACACAATGCCAGTTTGAGAAGGTAAATGAGCTTGAGCTAACTCAGCCTCTATTTTCTCTTCTACCATCCGCGCCAGCAGCTTAACATAAGCTGGTTGGTTATAGAAAGAAGGAATATAACGAGTACCTTTCAGCCAATGTTCCTCTCCTTCTGCTAATTTAGCTAAAGCATTATTAACTTGTTCTACGGCAATACCACTAGTAAAGATAGAATCTACTACTAACAGGGGATAAATCAATAGTTTGTCAAATCCTTCCTCTTTAATTTGGGTTAATACTTGTTCGGGAAGAAAAGGAGCGCAAAAGTTGAAAGCTTTAAAGACTTTTACCTTATCTCCCCAAGTATGCTGTAACTCGTGTTCTATTCCTGCCCTTTGTTGCTCAAAAATTTTGTTATGGGGAGAAATAAAATTACCGTGTTGATGACTCCATTCGTGTAGATCGAATATTGCCAGTAACTTAGCAAGAGGAGGATAAACCCAGGTAGGAACGGGAGCAAATTTGGCTGTCAGCAAATTTAAAGCTTGTTCGTTGTAATTAGCAAAGTCTTCGTAGCTTTCTACTTCGCCATATCCCATAAGCAAGACAGCGACGCGATCGCTTTTTTCTGAATGGGAATGTTGTACTTGTGTTGTTGTTTTTTCTGGGGTAGTAACCACACTCAACTCCGTCAAATGGATTGAATTTTATTCGCTGCAATTCTGGGAGGATATTTCCCAAGTTTATTATGTAGCTGAATTTAGCGTATCATCCATATAGGGGGGAGGGGGATGTGAAAAATTAAGAATTCACAAAGAAAATCTAGCTTGTTTAACTGTTGAATTCTAGCGGTCGCTTTCTTATACAAAACGTTTTAACAGTAACCCCTGACTATGACCCAATTGAAAATGGCTCAAATCGGCTAAATTGTTATCTTGATTCAATCCAGGAGAAGCGATCGCTATTTCCCACTCCTCTAAGTCTAGTTGTAGCCAATCCCCTAAAGTAACTTTGAGAGGATCGCCTTCCAGATGAGATACCATGGCTATTTGTTCTTGGCTATTATTAGGATTAGTACGGACTCCGTAAAAAACAGTTTGATTTTCATCGCTAATTTTATTAAAGCGATCGGTTTCTGTCAGGTTTTGTTGTAGCCAAGAATGAGTACGTCGGAAATGTCTTAGGGAGAGATTGAACTGAGTCTGGATTGGATTAAGGTTTTCTGCGTAATGAGAAACATTACAAATATCAAAGCAATCTTCCATAAACATCAAAGCAAAAGTTTTCAATCGTTCCTCATCTAGTTTTTTGAGAAATCTCACCATACCCGAGCGCATTAATTCTTTAAGAGGAGGAATGTCGGTAATACAGTGGGTATCTGCACAAGATTTGAGAATATCGACTACCTCAGACAAATTATAGTCTTGTTGAATCATGGCTGTTTGCAACGCTACACCAAATTCTTGTAATTGCTTTAATTGTTTAAATCCCAGAGATTTTAACCGTTGAAAAGCATAAGGTCTTTTGTAAATTTCTGGGGTAACATTCCAATGTAAAAAGCCAATTTCCTCGGAAACTACTTTAACTCCATAACGTTCGTCGGTATTGCGGAAAAACATCCAAGGTGCGTGCATCAGTGCGTTGATAAAATCCATCGGTAAGCCAGGACTAAAACCATAAACCCAAAGAGTTACCGCAGGATTATCATAGGCATTGTGTAAAACTTCGGGTAAAGTTTTCCCTAAATTCCAGTCAATTGGTCGATCGCGCTCGATTTGATTACCCCGACGGACTGTATCATGATTGCCACAACCAGTAATCCAATGGTCGCCTTGATACATTACTTCGCTTACTCTCTGCCATTTATGCGACCAAAAACCTTTGAGCGCGGGAGTATTATGAGCAAAAATTAAGGGTCCCCACTGATAAGATTCGGGCATTAGTTCGATTAATTCCCGATACCGAGATTTTTCTTCCCAACCTTCTTCGGGCCAAGGACGACCATCTTCAAAAATAGTAAATAAAAGACGCTTATAGCCAGCAACTTCTTGAACCACATCGCTCATCGCTAATAGATAAGCATCGTCTTGTTCTACCCTACCCGAAAGGGGATTGAAAAAACGAAAATCTTGTCCTCCATCAATCCGAATACCATCAGCACCAGTATTAATTTTCCGTCGCTGCATCTCTAAGAGAATGGCTCTGATAATTGGCAGTTGGTGATTGAGGTCTTGACCGTACATATTCGGCCCTTTAAGAAACTGACGAGAAAGTAGTAACTCACTTTGATTGTCAGCATGACCATAAACTAGATCGTAGATAACCTGTATTGGTCCTGTGGGAAAATTATGGAGAGTGGCAAGAAAATCTACTACTTCATCAGGGCGTAAACTGCTGAGTAAAGCAGGATTAGTAGCACTAGAGCCTAAAATGGGTACATCATAACCCCAATCTTGAGTATGAGGCTTATTTAATTCAATCTCGACGATATCGTCTTCTTCGTTGACAAAACAGAAAAATTCGCTTTCAGGACTATATTCGTCTCTAAATTCAATAGTAGGCTCAGTCGGTAATAACTGAATAGCATCATAGCCAACATAATTTTGTTCGGCAGGAGTCAAAGGTTGACTCATGACTATTTTTTCGGCAATTTGTTGGTACAAGTGAGTTAACCCTGCCAACGTTCCCTCTTTAGTAGCGGTTCCTACATGAAGTTGTAAAATATTCTGCGGATCGCCCATACGAGGAATATTTTTTTGTCCTTTTGTGCCTGTGCGCTTGAAATAATTCAAATCTTTTCTCTGGGCTTGTAAACTATCGATATCGTAGAGTTCGGCAGGAGCAAACACGCCATAAGGAAGAGAATAGGGCATAAGATCGCGGATAGCTCTCAGCCTATCTGTTAGGTCTATGAAGCGCAACCAATAGAAAGACCCTGCCTGTTCTTTATTGCCCGCCCGCATTCCTGCTACTACACCCCAAAAATATTCTCCCTGTTGTTTGAGGTGCAAGGTATCGCGCTTAAAGTTGATAATTTGCTCTTTGGCTTGCCAATCAATTTCCTCAAGAGGGGTTAAAACTTCCAAATAAATATCCCTCTCATGCATAACCTCGGCAATTAACCTTGGTGTCCAAAAGCCTATTTCCGTTAACCCATCAGCACAATAATGAGCCCCCAATCTTCTAGCAATGGCTTGGGCTTTTTCTAGATAGGTATCATTAGATTCTTCGATCGCCATTACCCAATCTAGTAATTTTTGGGTTTCTGCTTCTACTAAGCTTAAGGAATTGTTGGTTTTAACTGCCACAGTCATTTATTTTGCAATTGGTCTATTGAGTTACTTAATATTTTTGCCTGAATTAAAGTATTCTAGGCAACCAAAAATTTTTATTTTGTTAGTTAGAGTAATCGTTATGTTACTAAATGTAAAGTTTCGGCAAACAAGTTTTACAAAAAAATAGTCCAGTTAAGTTGTTCAATCGGGGCGAAAACGCTCCCTAAGTAGAACTTAAACGGTAGGGCTACATAGCTTAATCTTCTATTGGTTAGATTTAAGTTTATGGATATGTTTATCTACCTATGTATAATTGGTTAAGTTGCATGTATTGGCTATTGTTGAATTCAGGCAAAGCAACTTTGTTTTTAAATTTAAGGAATATTTATTCCACCCGATTTCATTACAACCTAAATTTCCTCAAACAACCAGGGGTTAATCTATTTTTCTGTCCTGAATATCTTATTGCTCCGTAGTTGCGGGGCTATTTCTGTTGCTAAACATTACTGATTTTTAAACTTAACATAACCATGAAATCTTCTTTAGTTATTCTCTATCATCGCGAACCCTATGATGAGGTCGTCAAGGACGGCAAGACTCTTTATTTACCAAAAAAAAGTCCTAATGGGATTGTTCCTACCCTGAAAAGCTTTTTTGCCGATGTTAATCAAGGTACTTGGATTGCTTGGAAACAAGTCAACAGCAAACAACAAGCCAAGTTTGAGAAGCGAGTAGTTGTTGAAGATGAAGGTAACTATAATGTTCGACGCATTCCTCTTACAGCAGAACAGGTTAAGCATTTTTATCACATCACTTCCAAAGAAGCTTTTTGGCCGATTCTCCACTCCTTTCCTTGGCATTTCACTTCCGAAACTTCTGACTGGGAAAATTTCCAAAATATTAATCGTTTATTTGCGGAAGCAGCTTGCGATGAAGCAGCAGATGATGCCTTAATTTGGATTCATGATTATAATCTCTGGCTAGCAGCCAAGTATATTCGGGAACATAAACCTAATGCCCGCATTGCTTTTTTCCATCACACTCCTTTTCCTTCGGTAGATGTCTTCAACATCTTGCCTTGGCGAGAAGAAATTGTCGAAAGTTTACTTTGTTGCGATGTGGTTGGTTTCCATATTCCTCGCTATTCAGAAAATTTTGTCAATGTTGCTCGTAGTTTAAAAGAAGTAGAAGTAGTCAAACAAGAGAAAGTTTCTGGACATATTACTCCTGTCGGTATAGCTTTGGCAGAGCCAGAAATGGTAACAAAGCTAAGATATAAGGGACAATTAGTTAATATCGATGCTTTTCCTGTAGGTACAAACCCTCAATATATCCTGTCGATTTTACACAAATCAGACACTGAAGCTAGATTAGAACAAATTAAGCAAGAATTAAGCGGACGTAAATTGGTTATTGCTGCGGGACGAGTTGATTATGTAAAAGGAAATCGGGAAGTTTTAGAGGCTTTTGGTCGTTTGCTGGAACGTCGTCCCGAATTATTGGGTAAAATTAATTTGGTGATGACTTGTGTGCAAGCAGCAGCAGGTATGCGAGTTTATAAGACTGCTCAAAGTCAAATCGAACAATTAGTTGGAAAAATTAACGGACGCTTTGCCCGTCTCGACTGGACACCAATTAGACTTTTTACTCAACCAATTCCTTTTGCCGATCTCCTTTGCTACTATAAAGCAGCCGATGTTTGTTGGACTACCCCCTTAAGAGATGGTTTAAACCTAGTAGCAAAAGAATATGTAGTCTCCCATGAAGGTAAAAATGGGGCTTTAATTTTATCTGAGTTTGTAGGGGCAGCAGTAGAATTACCCCAGGCAATTTTAACTAATCCTTATTCGATCGATCGTATGGATGAAGCCATCGATCGCGCTTTAGCTATGTCGCCAGAGGAACAAGCAGAGAGAATGAGTAAAATGTACGAAACTGTAACTACTTACGATGTTAAGTATTGGGCAGACCGTCTACTTGGTTTATTCAAAGATTTGAAACACGAAACAGTAGCAGAAAAGGAACTTGTCAGCAGCTAGATTCTCTGTTTGTTGTTAAGCTGTGAAAGATTAATGTAGGGGCGAATGGCCATTCGCCCCTACTGATGAGTGATAACTGATTTTAAAGATGCGGGATCTAACAACAATCGAAAATCAAGACTACGACTTAATAATTATTGGTGGAGGCATTAATGGGGCTGGAGTAGCTAGAGATGCAGCCTTAAGAGGATTGAAAACAATCTTACTAGAAAAGGGTGATTTTGCTAGCGGGACTTCTAGTTGGTCTAGTCGTTTGATTCACGGTGGATTGCGCTATTTAGAGTATTTTGAGTTTCCTTTGGTGAGGGAGGCTTTAAAAGAAAGAGAGGTTTTATTACGCACCGCCCCCCATTTAGTGAGTCCTTTATTATTAACTATTCCTATTTACGGCGATCGCTCTCGTCCCTATTGGAAAATTTGGGCGGGAATGATTCTCTATGACATTTTTAGTTTTGATAAAACGCTGCCTCTCCATCGGATGCTGCCTAAAGCTAAATTCAAGCAGTTATTTCGCTCGATCGACCCTGAAGGGTTATCGGGAGGAGCGCAATACTATGATGGACAAGCTACCTATGCCGAACGTCTCTGTTTAGAGAATATTATCTCAGCTAAAGAGGCAGGGGCAGTAGTTCTTAATTATACAGAAGTTACTCGACTACAACGCCAAGGCGATCGTCTGAGTTCTGTTGTTTGTCGAGATGTTTTGACAGAAAAGGAATTTACAATTAGAGGGCATAATAAGACAGTAGTTATTAATACTTCTGGCCCTTGGGTCGATCGAGTGTGTAAGTTGGGTGTAGCCAATAACCACGATGCACCTATTGGTAAGACTAGGAAAATTGGCGGGACTAAAGGAAGTCATATTATCGTTGCTCCTTTTCCTGGCGCACCAGAGACTACTTTTTATGTAGAAGCTAAATCTGATGGTCGTCCTTTCTTTATAATTCCCTGGTTGGATATGTATTTGATTGGTACAACGGATATAAGATATCAAGGCGACCTCGATCGCATTAAAGCAGATAACGAAGAAATAGATTATCTTCTTAAAGAAACTAATAATATTATTCCTACAGCTAATTTATCCAGACAAGATATTAAATTTACTTACTCTGGTGTTCGTCCTTTACCTAACGAAGAAGGGAAAAAACCAGGAAGCGTAACCCGTAAACATATTCTTTATGACCACAGGAAAGAAGGAGTAACTAATCTTATTTCCTTAATTGGTGGTAAATTGACTACCTATCGTCATGTCGGAGAAGAAATGGTAGATGCTGTCTATCGCAAAATGAAAAAAACTGCACCCCCTTGTACGACAGACTCTCAGCCTTTGCCAGGTGGCATTTTACCAAGCGATCGACGTATTCAAGAAGCGATAGATAAATATAGCGATCGCGTTTGTTTAAAGAGCATCAATCATCTCTTTTCGATGTATGGTTCGAGGGCAACAGAAGTATTGACTTTAGTAAATAATGAGCCAGAATTAGCCGAAAAGATTAGTCCTAGCTTACCAGATATTAAAGCCCAGATTGTTTATGCTGTTCGTTCCGAAATGGCACATACTCTAGTCGATATTGCCCGTCGCCGTACTACTATAGCTATGCACGCTGGCAACTATGGTTTAGATTTATTACCAGTCATGACAGAAACACTAAATAAATACTGTGGTTGGAGTCAGGAAAAGTGCGCTCGCGCTTGCCAAGAATATCGGATTTATATGGAAGAAAATTGCCTTCCCGATTATCAATTAACTTAGTTATAGGTAAACTAAAACGATCCTATGAATTCTCTCAAGAAAAATTCTTGGATTGCTCACTTTAGACCAAATCCAAAAGCTAAACTTCGTCTTTTCTGTTTTCCCTATGCAGGTGGTAGTGCTTTGATTTTTCGGACTTGGCAAGACTATTTGCCCGAAAATATTCAAGTTTGTCCGCTCGAACTTCCCGGACGCGGTTCCCGATTAAGAGAGACTCCTTTTGAAGATATTACTTCTCTAGTTAGAGCGATCGCACCAGCAATCCAATCTTGGTTAGACTTGCCCTTTGCTTTTTTTGGTCACAGTTTAGGTGCTATAGTCAGCTTTGAATTAGCTTGTTTCCTGCGCCGAGAATATGGCAAATTACCCGTCCATTTAATTGTATCTGGTCGTCAAGCTCCTCCTATCCCCCATCCCTCACCTAAACACGCTTTAGCAGAAGCAGATTTAATCTCTGAATTAAAATGTTTGGGAGGTACGCCAAAAGATATATTAGAAAATGCGGAAATGTTAGAACTGCTACTACCGATAATCAGGGCAGATTTAACAATGAATGAAACTTATCATTACCAGGCTTTAGAACCTTTAGATTGTCCCATAACTGTCTTTGGTGGCTTACAAGACCCAGAAACAACGAAGGAAGATTTAGAAGCGTGGGAAAAACATACTAATAAGTCATTTTCTCTACAGATGTTTTCTGGCAATCATTTTTTTATTAATACAGAACAGCAGTCATTGTTAAAAAAGATTGGTCAAATTTTAGTTACTTAATTTGTTCGATCGTACCAATGACTCAACTTCTTTTTCTGTTAATCGAGGTATTTCTTGGCTAATGATTTTATTACACACATCCACATTATGTAATTGAGCCATCAATGCGCCGATTTTCTGGTTATTTTGTTGGTTCATGTGTTTGCTAATAGGTTCTCCATTCACCCATCGATAAACCACAAAATCGTAGATAATTCCACTTTCATCCTGTATCTGGGACTGGAAACTGTCATTGACATTACGCAGAGGAAGAGGCAAATTAAAGGTAACAGTTCCAGACAAGAAATCAAGCCAATTACATAGGTCTGAGAGTTTATCATTTGTCCTGCTTAACTTTTTACGGTGTATTTTAACGGTGTAATGCTGTTGGCAATTGTCGATAATTTTGTACACTAAATCGTCTGTTTCTTGCAGAAGTTCCCAACTCTCAAGATTAAGTTTGTATTGTTGAGAAATTACGTTTAATAAATTCATAAATTTCTTACTTAATTATAGGTGTGGGAAGTTAAGGATTTTGGTCGAGGCGATCGATCGCGCTGGTAGAGAGTATCGAACTTATCTGGAAGAAAATTGCCTCCCCGATTATGTATTAACAACTAGCTAGTTTTTTTGAACTTCATAGGTTAACTGAACAAAACCAAAATCATAGCTTTTGGTCGCGATATGTTTTAGTGAAATATCTTTTTTTACCTCGCCAAATAAAGGAATTCCTCGACCTAAAATTACAGGAATGACTGTAATAGTGATATCGTCGATAAGTCCTGATGAGAGGAATCTTTGTATAGTGATACCACCATCAATATATAGCCGTTTAGCTCCTTCGTTTGACAAGCGATCGCATAACTCTTTGGGAGATTCTGATGAATGGGAAACAGTTTGAGCCAATCGATCGGGAATTTCGATTTTGTTACTACTTAAAACGATTACGGGTTTAATTCCATATGACCATTTACCAAATGACAATATTTTTTCGTAAGTTTTTCGCCCCACGATCGAGACATCAATAGACTCCATAAAGGCTTGATAGCCACAATCTTCACCTTCTGGAACAGTCCTATTGGCAGCATCTAACCAATCAAGTTCTCCCCCTGTTCTAGCAATAAAGCCGTCTAGACTAGTTGCAATAAATACTGATGCTCTCAGATTCATCGGTTATCTTAGATGCTCTCTCATTACTTGTTCGATCGTACTTAATTTATAAAAAGGCGATCGCCTTCATAATCTAACAAATTTATTGTTTTTAAGACCGATCGGTCTTAAAATACTTAAGGAAAAACCGATACCATTTCTTTAAAGGAGCAAAAAATGTTAACTTTATATTACGCTCGTCCTTCGGGTTATTCTCGTCCTGTATGGCTAGCATTACTAGAGAAAAAACTTCCCTTCAAACTCGTTCATCTCAAGATGGATGGAGATCAATTTAGCTCAGAATTCAGTCAAATTAGTCCTTTTAATCGTATTCCAGTTTTAGTCGATAACAACCTGCCAATTATTGAGTCTGTCACCATTCTCGACTATCTAGAAGCAAAATATCCTTCTCCGTCTTTTTTACCTAATGATGCCGAGACTTTAGCCAAAGTGCGGATGGTGCAAATGATAGGGCTTAACGAACTTTTTCCAGCGACAATCGGACTACTTATTCATCAAAATAATCCTTCAGAGTTAGAATATGCCCAACAGCGAGTAATTAGAGTACTTGCTCTGTTAGAAGATTTACTAGGAGATAATCCTTATTTTGCAGGAGAACAATTAACGTTAGCAGAGATAGTAACAGGAACTCTGGTACCCGAACTACCGAGATTTGATATTTCGCTAACTAACTATCCCAAACTTAGTAACTGGGGTGAAAAATTATTAGCACGGGAATCTTGGCAACAAATACGGCTTAGTGATAAAGAATTTACTGACTTTAAGCGACGCTTGAGAGTATGGCAAAAAATTTGGCAAAAACGTCGTCGTCAGAAAATCCTTTCTTTTGCCCGACAAAATCAAATTAAAAGTTAAGAGAGCTTTATTTAGGCTAAAAGACTATGAATAAAAGTCTGGCACTGAATACTGTTACTATTTCTCATACATCAAATGCCAATTATTCTTCACAACTCGATCGTTTCCCTAGGCTTTTTTCAGAAGGCGCATTAGGAATATATTAAATATCCATTGATTTGTAACTGCTATATTTATTAGGGGGATTCCATTATTATAACTTAGCCAAAAGATGGGATAAACAACAATAAATACTAGGGACAAATTGACGATCTGCTTCATATTTTTTCTTAATATCAAAATCCAGAAAATTATTATCACCTACAAAAACTCAAGCTCGAGTTCGCTATATAGAAAAGTAGGTCTGTAATTGCTTTATGAAATTTTTATTTATCTTCTTGTTACATTTATAATATTTTGATGAAGCCAATAATTACGATCGTCGTACCCGAATCAATATATTTTTGAATACAGTCAAATCAAATATTTTAGGTTAAGATTAAAAACTATTCGTAAATTCTCAATTGCGATCGGAGGACAATCCTCACTGTGAGCCACATAAAGCGATCGCTTTGGTGAGTGCTTACTTGGTAGAAAGAAGATTCATTTTAATTACTTTCACTTATTATTGGTGACAATGATCGCTATTTATCAATAATTTATATGTAAAGTTAAAGATGATGAATTATGAAGTAGATATGAAGAGAATATTTCAGCTAGTTCTTGTACTGGTCTTAATTGATTTAACGGGTTGTGTGGTCACAAGAACGAAAGAAAAAGCTCAACAACAAGAAGAAAAAACCCTTTCTGTCGCAGAGGCTTATATTGAAAAACAAATAGCACAACTACAATTTTGTGAAGCAATATTTAAAACAGATTTGTTCGAGCTTAGTGAAGAAGAAAAAGTTATTCAAGGACGAGCTTGCCATTTTTTATGGAATAAACGCCCAGAAGAAGTAACTAAAAATTATCTTAATTATGAAGAATCTGCCAAGAAATTAGCAAGAGCACTCACTAAAAGTACAGATAAAGCTCGAGAAGCGGGATGGATAGATAAAGCAACATTTTTATCTGACTTAAGTGTAATTAAAGAATCTAATTATTCAGAGATGGAAGAGCGTTGTAAATATCTAATGAAAGATGGTTATCTTACCGAAAAACAAATCGATATATGTATAAATAGTTTTAAAAATCAACACTTGCTAAGTCCTGATTTGGAAATGATACGGTAAGTTAATATCTCTCGTAATGCGTGGATAGTACGATCGAAATAAAAAACTGACTGAGAGACTGTTTGTAAATAAAGTATTAAGTAATTTGTTGTTATCGGTCTTGAAGGCAAAAACCATCTCAAGAAATGTTGACAGTAATCAAAGAATTGAGAAAAACTTTAGCAGGAGCTTTTGTTTTGCGCTTAGATCGAGAACTAAAGATTTGTTGACAATTTGCCATTGGATTTTCGGTCGCGAGCGAGCGAACCGTGAGTCCTATAGTTAATCATCTAGTAAGTTACAAGGTAAAACATAAAATAATTAGAAGTTAGCGTCTAATTCCGTTCAGGTATCATATTCTAATTAGCGATAGCAAAATTTGATAAGAAGGAGAAAATATTGGTTAGTACAACTTCTTTAACTACTAGCAAATCAGAAGAAATTTTTACCGCAGCACAAAAGTTGATGCCTGGAGGAGTAAGCTCTCCAGTTAGAGCCTTTAAATCTGTTGGCGGACAGCCGATTGTTTTCGACCGTGTTAAAGGTTCTTATATTTGGGATGTAGACGGGAACAAATACATCGATTACGTGGGTACTTGGGGCCCAGCTATTTGTGGTCATGCTCATCCAGAAGTAATCGAAGCTCTACACAAAGCTTTAGAAAAAGGTACTAGTTTCGGCGCGCCTTCCGTGCAAGAAAACATTTTGGCAGAAATGGTCATAGAGGCAGTTCCCAGTATCGAAATAGTCCGCTTTGTCAATTCGGGAACAGAAGCCTGTATGTCGGTGCTGAGATTAATGCGAGCCTTTACTGGTAGAGATAAGCTGATCAAATTTGAAGGCTGTTATCACGGTCATGCGGATATGTTTCTAGTCAAAGCAGGTTCTGGAGTAGCTACCTTAGGCTTGCCAGATTCTCCTGGAGTACCCAAATCTGCGACTAACAATACTCTAAATGCGCCCTACAACGACCTAGAAGCAGTAAAAGCGTTATTTGCGGAAAATCCCGACCAGATTGCGGGAGTCATTTTAGAGCCAGTAGTAGGAAATTCAGGCTTCGTTCCGCCAGATGCTGGTTTTCTCGAAGGATTGCGCGAAATAACTCAAGAAAATGGTGCTTTGCTAGTATTCGATGAAGTCATGACTGGTTTTCGGATTGCTTATGGTGGAGCGCAAGAGAAATTTGGAGTAACTCCCGACCTTACCACTTTGGGTAAAGTTATTGGTGGTGGTTTACCAGTAGGTGCTTATGGCGGACGTAAAGATATCATGTCTATGGTGGCACCCGCAGGCCCAATGTATCAAGCGGGAACTCTTTCTGGCAATCCTTTAGCCATGACAGCAGGAATTAAAACTCTAGAGTTACTGCAAAAACCAGGAACTTACGAGCAATTAGACCGCATTACTAAAAAGTTAGCTCAAGGCTTAATTAAGATAGCTAAAGAAGCAGGTCACGAAGTGGTGGGCGGACAGATTAGTGCTATGTTCGGTATGTTCTTTACTGGTCAATCGGTACATAATTACAATGATGCCAAAAAATCAGACCTCCAGAAATTTGCCCGTTTTCATCGCGGTATGTTAGAAAGGGGTGTTTATCTTGCTCCTTCCCAATTTGAGGCTGGATTTACTTCTCTGGCTCATACGGAAGCTGATATCGAACAAACTCTAGCTATTGCTAAGGAAGTTCTGACTAGTTTGTAGCGCAATAAAAAATCTACTTAAAGTTGGGTAAACTTATGCAGACGTAAGGCCAAGCGCACTTGCATCACTAGGTATTATTGGAGTATGCCTACTTTTGCCTAATATCTTCCTTTTCTCTAAAGAACTCTGGATATTAGGCTTGACCCCAAACCTGACTCTCACATTAAAGAAACTGTGCCGATAGCAACCCTTCAGTAACTTTGATGTCACCGCCCAATAATGCCATACGTGCTTATTACAATCCACTGGCTGTAATAAGGCGTTAAGGCATCTAGGCAAGCGTTCAGAGAATCGAAAACTGCGACGGGCGAGTACTAATGCTGCGCACGTACCGCTATTTAACCCGTAAAGACCCATAAATTTAATCATCCCAATCAAACTTGAATAAGCTGGATTGGTTTCTACCACTTGGATAGCTGACAACCTAGCCTTGGAATGAACTAAATCGGCAAACTTAGAATAAGCAAATTGAGACAACATTTCGCGAGTGCGTAACCCTTGCTCCCTCAATCTACTTTTCTTGCTGCTAAAATCTAACCTTTCTATTACTATCGGACATCTCATATCTACTGCGATATCAATTATTTGCCCAATAGCTTGAGATAAAATATGCGTTGAATTACCAGACGATTTATTTTCTAGGTCAATATTGATTTGACCATGTTGTTTGAGATTTCCTTCTCCATCACAATAAGCCCAGGCAATACTTTTAACATTTAAGTCGATGCCAATAGCTCCATTGTTTTTGTTCGAGATAGTTGGTATGTCTGGTAATTCAACCGTTGTGTGCAAATACCATTTATCATTTCGCTTTACAAAGCGATGAGTTACAGCTTTTTCTGTGCCATTTCGATATTCTTTTCCTCTTTTATGCTTGGTTGGGGTCAACGCAATATCGATAAATTCTTGTCCGTATCTGAACTTAACGCCATCACCTTGAATGTAAGAACCAAATTCTTTTAACAAGCAAGGAGGAGTGGTTATTTTTAGATTGCCATCTTTGGTTAATCTACATAATTGATTCCCGCTTGTGTAAGTTTTTGCGCCCACCATCATAAAATTAGATGCTCTCGCTTTTCTCCAGTCAGCCAACCATTCTTGATGAGATGAATAACCATTTTCATCTTTATGGTATTGAGCGAGAAATAGTTTTTTAGTGCCGAAACATAAGCTAATTTCTTCGTCTTCTAATCTCTTAAGCTTATTTTGTTTGATAGCCAATCTTCGCTTCTTTTGGTGGATAAAGAATCTATCTTTTTGATTAATTTCCTTTTTCTTGAGCTTTTTGTTAATCGAACTTTTAATGCTACGAATTGTACTTTTTAAATCTTTAATCCGAGTTTTTCTTAACTCTTTGATGCTTTTATGCTTCCCCTTAAGATTATGATAGACGTTTCTAACTGTAGTGGTATCAACTTTGTATTTGGACTGAAGTGATTTTTCAATAACGCCAATCTTTTCGCCACGCATCAAACAAGAGTGCATATTCCGTTCTATCTGGCTATAGAGTGCAGCCATTGAATCTAGAAACGGGAAGATGTTCGTAGGTAATAACGTTTGATAAGTAGGCATACTCTATTTTAAAACGAAACGGACATTGCTCTAGCTGACGGGGAAACCCCGTCAGTCTTGTCCTCTGAAATCTACGTAATATAAAGTTTTGCATAATAAGCAATCCGATGAACTAAGTTTTGCCTAAGTTTACCTAAGTATTCAATGTGCAGCCACGAGCCGATCGCATTATAAATCCTGACTCCTATCGCCAGCGCGAAGGAGCAGGCTTCTTAATTAAATTAAATGATAAAAAAATAAAAAAGCCATTCACTATGAGCGAATGACTTAATCTTTTTACCAATTAAAACCATTTATACAGTAGATAACTTAGGAGTCGTACTTTGAGAAGTAATTTCTTTAAGTACGGCGAGAAACTCTTGCTCGATATAGGGCTTAGTCATGTAAGCAGCAGCCCCTAAATGGGTTGCTAACTGACGATGTTTATCGTTACTGCGGGAAGTAAGCATTACTACGGGAATCATAGAAAGGTCGGGATTTTGTCTTAGTTGATTGAGAAACTCAAACCCGTTAAGGTTAGGCATTTCCAAATCACTTACAATTAACTCTACCTGAGAATTTTGTTGTAGTAGTTCTATTGCTTCTAAACCATCTCGGGCTTGTATAACTCGATAGCCAACTTTTCTAAGGGTAATAGCTAAAGTTCTCCGCATCATTGCCGAATCATCTACGACTAGAACCATGGGAGCCTGAATAGTCTCAACACTAGCTTTAAACGAATTGTGCTGATGACCAGTTCCTGTTTTATTTGTTGATATTTTGTTTTGCTCTCTTACATAGGTTAGTAAAGAAGCACCATCAATTACGGGGACTAAACTACCATCCCCTAAAATAGTACAACCATAAGTATATGGAGGAGGTGCGATCGTCCGATTAAAGGGTTTAATAACCATTTCTTGCTCTTTGCCAAAATTCTCAATCTCTAAAGCAAAACTTTGCTTTTCTCCTTCTAAAATCAACATTGGTAAAGCCGAATTTTCTGAGGTGGATGAATTGACAAAATCTTTGCATTTTAACTCCTCGGAGATAGGATAACCATACTCTAATAAATCAGCTATTCGGTATACTGGCACCATATCTTCTCGCCAAGACAGGTATCTTTGTTTGCCCATTTGCTTGATCTGATTACCTTGAGGAAAGACAATTTCGACAATACTTTCTGAAGGTAAGGCAACTGCTGTAGCTCCCACAGCACAAACAAGTAACTTAGAGATAGTTAGAGTTAAAGGTAGAGATAAGATAAAAGTTGTTCCTTGCCCTGGAGTAGAATCTACTTTAACAGTTCCTTTAACTTCTTGTAATTGAGAAAGAACGACATCTAAACCAACACCTCTTCCAGAAAGTTCGCTAACTTTCTCAGCAGTAGAAAATCCAGGTTCAAAGATAAAGTTTAATAATTCATCTTTGGTAGTTACGGTTAGTTTATCAGGAGCTAACAAGCCTCTTTCAATTACTCGTTGAGCAATCTTATTGATATCTAAACCCTTACCATCATCGCTTACTTCAATAATAGTTTGATTGCCTCGGTGATAAGCATGAATTTCAATGTTTCCTTCTTCTGGTTTGCCCTGAGACCTTCTTATTTCTGGAGATTCGATTCCATGATCGAAAGCATTACGTAACAGATGTAGTAGAGGATCGTAGAGTTTTTCTAAAATTCCCTTATCAATTAGTACTTCTGTTCCTTTTAAGTGAAGGTTAACAGGTTTGTCATATTTAAGAGATAAATCTCTGATGCCACGGGGAAAACGGTTAAGAACTTCTCCCAAGGGTAACATACGCGCCCACATCAATTCATCGCGCAATTTACCTAGAGTTTGCTGTTGATGTTTAATTGTTTTATTAGACTGTCTGGCATAGAGAAAAACGTCTTCTACAGCTTCTTCTAACTGCATCATTTCTTCTACTACACCCTGTAATAAAGAGTGCATTTGTCCATATTGATCCATTTCTAAGGAGTCAAATTGGGCAGAAGTATCATAAGTAGCTAGTTGATTTAAGGAGGATGAATCATTATTTGCAGGAGGAAGAGGAGTATTAATCGGGTTGAGGATCATCTTATCCGACATATCCTGGAACTCACCCGTTAAATATTGGAATTGTTCTAGTCGCTGTCGGAGTTTACGTAAAGTAGTTTGTAGCTGTTCTTGTTGCAAAGATATACTATTGCGATCGATAACTAGTTCTCCAACGTAGTTGTTCATTCGCTCTAGACGCTCTAAGTCAACTCGCACTTTTAAATTGCGATTAGAATTAGTTTTTTTAGAATTGCGAGAACTGTCTTTTTTAGCTTTTTGTTTGGGTTTGGGTGGTGATGATTGCTCTGGGATGGAAGTAGCAGAAAAATCTAGAGAGAAGGGGACTAAATCATTTTCTTGCCCGACTATTTCTGCGGAGATAATTTCTTGGTTGGGCTGGGTTGGTATTTCTTGCCAAGAAGTGTCTAAGATATCTGAGTCTGTGGAGGCATTGGTTACTAACGACTCTAAAGATAAAGCTTCTGTCGCATCTACAACAAAAGGTTCTTCATTGGTGGCAGTATCGGTCGTATCTGGTTCCGAAATTGCTTCTACACCAAGTAGAAGCTCTTCTAAAGAAGGAGTATCTGTCGTCAGCTCTTCTGCTACATTATCTTGAGAGAAATCCAGAGAAGACATATCCAAAATATAGTTTTCTGGACTTTCTGAGTCAAAAACCGGCTCTGATTCTTGAAGATAGTTTTCTGGGCTTTCTGAGTCAAAAACCTGTTCTGATTCTCGATCGAGGATATCTGTAGGTTGTTCGGTGCTCGCGTTAGTCAAAGCCAATAACTCGAGCGAGGGATTACCTCCTTGGGTGCGATCGCCTGCTAAGACTAGATCTCTAGCTTGTTGGAAATCTGCTAAAGCCAGGCGCATAATTTGCTCTGCTCTATCTGGACAAGCATCGAGAGCAGCTACGGTAGTTTGTGCAATCTCTCCAAATCCTGGCAAGCCTAAAATATCGGCAAAACCAGAAAATACTTCTGCTTGTGTTCTCAGTTCGATAGCTATGTCATAAGCTTGTGGACTAGCTAAGACCATAGCCATACGATCTATACCTTGGGATACGTCGATTTCAAAGATAGACAAAACCATATCCACTCCTAAATCAGTGGAGCTAGGCATATAGCTGTCTGCTTCATCTAAAGCAGTTCCTAATTTCGCTTCTATACGCGCTAAAACAGGTTCGGCATTAGCCAAAGCCCATTCTTCGTCTAACTTGTCTTCTGCGATCTGTTTACTAAGAGGCTCTTGTAAACAGTCATAACCTTGGAGCAGCAAGCTTTCTAGCTCAGAGTCTAATTCTACTGTCTCACTATAGAGGGCTTTAAAAATATCTTCTAAACGATGGGCTATAGTTTTAATAACATCTAATCCTACTGTCGCTGCCCCCCCTTTAATCGAGTGAGCAGCGCGCATTAAATCGTGTATTTTGGAAGGATTACGTTCTTGTCTAAGACTTAATAAATTTGTTTCTATAATTAGTAGTAGCTCTGGAGCTTCTTCTATAAAAAATTGGTATGCCTGGTCGCGAATATCTGGGTCGATCATCGTCTTAACTTTATATGAGTTCGGAGTTCGGAATGGGGAGTTATGTCGGTAATGAGTAGCATATATATTTATTACTCATTACTTATTACTTATTACTTATTACCTAATTACTCAACTTTGAATTGGCGAACACTTTTTTGTAGTTCTTCCGATACAGCTTGTAATTTTTTAGTAGAGTCTGATACCTGATTTGCGTCAGTAGCAGTTTGTGTTGCCATTTCTGCTACTTCAGTCATAGTGTCTGTAACAGCCTGACTAGTTTCTGTTTGTGCTTCTGTTGCCTGAGCAATGTTTTCCAGTAAAGTGCTGACGCGATCGCTTGTGGCTGCAATCTGATTCAAACTCTGACGAGTTTCATCTACCAATTGAGTACCGACGACTACTCGCTCTGTACCTTCTTCCATAGCTGCTACTACTTCTCTAGTATCTAACTGAATACTGGCAACTAATTTTTCGATTTCGTTAGTCGCTTCTGCTGACTGTTGAGCTAGAACTCTTACTTCTTCGGCAACGACGGCAAAATTATGACCTTGTTCGCCAGCACGAGAAGCTTCTAAGGAAGCATTAAGTGCCAATAGATTAGTTTGAGAGGCAAAACTACTGATTAGATTAACTACTTTAGAAATCTTTTGCGAAGATTCTCCTAACCGTTTGACTTTTTTGGCTGTTTCGGCAACAGTAGAGCGAATCGCCATAATCCCTTCTACGGTTCGGTTCATCGCGGAGTCTCCCAAAGCTACTGTCTTGGCAGTTTCTTGGAAGGTTTTTTCTGCTTCTTCGGCACTATGAGCAATAGCCTGAATTGAGTCAGCCATAGCTTGAATTTGACCGAGAGCAGCAACCACTGCTTCTGATTTTTCTGCTGCTCTCTGGGACATTTCTTGAGCTACTGCCTCATTATTATTAGTAGTTACCGCCATTTGCGTTACCACTTTTTGCACTTGCAGAACGATTTTCCGTAAGCTTTCTACTGTGGAATTATAAGAATCGGCTAAAGTTCCAATTTCATCTTCCGTTACGGTAGCGCGAACGGTTAAATCTCCCTGACTAATTGGTTCTACTTCTGTCAACAACCCTAAAGCTCGTTTTTGTAAGCTTTCTTTGGCAGCTTTTTGCTGCTCGAGGAGATTAGCACGCTCTAGAGCAAGCACTACCTGGGAGACGACCTGGGTAAAGAAATCAACTTCTACTTGTTTCCATTTTCGTGTTTCATCACACTGATGGAGTATTAATAAGCTTTGAAATTCATCTCTAAAGGCAATAGGGGCAATTAAACTAGCTTTGACATTAAAAGTATCTAACTGTCTGAGATGGTTGGTTTTAAACCCAGCATGATAAATATCGGATATTTTCCAGACATAACCAAGTTTATCGCTTTGAATATATTCTTGAATAAAGTCGAGATGAGTAACACCTGCTTTCTTTAAGCTAGGCCAATTATTAGCTACTGCTTCAGCTAAAATTTTCTCATCATTATTATTTTTAAGGTCATAAAATATGGCTCGGTCTACTTTGAGTGCTGAGAGAATTTCTCTAACGGCAATCTGAAGAATTTCTTCATAACCCAATGCTCTAGATAATTTAAGAGTTATATCTTTTAATTGCTGAGAACGTTGGGCTTCTATCGCTTGATTCTGGAGCAGGAATTTTAACTGTTTTGCCATCTTGTTGATATTATCGCCCAAGAGTGCGAATTCATCTTTACCTTCCACCTCTACGCGAGTATCTAAGTCTCCTTTACCGATTCTTTTAACTGCTTCTGCTGCTACAGTAATAGGACGAGTGGCTTGGTTAGCTAAAACGGCAGCGATCGCTCCTACCAGTACGGCAGCAGCAGTAGTACCTAAAAATAACGTCCAACGTAACTTATTGAGGGGCATAAAAGCATCTTCTAAAGAGCGAGAAATAGCGAGTCCCCATCCTGGCTGAACTAAACCTCTAATACTGGTGATGGGTGCATAACCCACAATAACTTGTGTTCGATCGTTGCGATCGAACATGATTTCGCTTAGACCCAGGTTTCCTCGCTGAAAATACTGATATTCGTCGATTTTAGACCCCAAACTCTGAACTCTAGCCATTAACTCTGGTAAATCGGCTAAATCGGCTCCAGCAAAATGACCTACTTGTTCTATCTCATCTGCCTCAAAAATCCGTCCTTCTGAATCGATCAGTTTGTACTCCCAACCTTGGGCTTTAACATACTGAAAAATTCTTTCTAAGTTGCTGATAGGCATATGAATGGTAACAATACCAATAATCTCTTCGGTACCCTTAGCTTTAATTGGTACAGCGACTTCGAGATTCTGTCTGCCTGATGAAGAAGATATTCTGGGATTATTGATAGCAGCATCTTTATTATTTATTGCTCTTTGAAATAGCTCTTGTTCGCTATAATCTTTGTCTGGGTCTAGAGGATAAGATGACTTAGACTGAAACAGTAAATTCCCATTAGTATCTATTACGGCAATACCTTCGTACCGCCCGGGATGAGAATCAACAAAACTGTTTAGTAAGTCTATTTTTTGTTGTGTCTTAGTAGTCTTTCTTAGCTCTGGATCTGTCAGAATAGAAGACTTGGCTATGGTCTGGGTATCTTCGACAATATGATTTAAAAAAAGAGTTACTTTCTGGCGAATATCAAAGGTGCGGGTTTCTTGTTCGGTAACAATTTGTTCGGCTAAAGACTTACTTGCTACTTTATAAGAAATACCACCAACGGCAGCTACAGGAATTACACCTAAAGCAAGAGCGATAATCGTTGCTTTACGCTGTAAACCTGTCTGTATCCACCAATTTAAGATATTTCTCCGTAGGTATTTCCCTTTCTCTGGCAATTCTAATTTATTTAGCTTAATGTTAGCTGAATTGTTATTTTTGGGAAAATTTTTGTCTGTTTCTGAATCCGACAGAGAAAAAGAATCAGATTCCTCTACAGAGGTTTCACTCGATTCATTTTGAGCAGTAGTATCATCTAAATTATTGGAATTATTTTTATTATTAGTATCTTGGGGATCTGAATTAGAATTAAGAAGATTCGTAATCATTAATATGAACCTCACGAGAACAAAGTATATTAAGTCAAAGTTTTACAACTATGAAAACTATTTAAATTGTATTTACTAGTAATTACCCCTCAAAACTTGCTAGTAGTTTCGGCTTGAGATATAGCTTCCCAAATAGAATCTAAATGAAAAATTGCTAACATTTCATAGTCAGATTTACACCAATAGCCTCGCAAAAATGCTTCTAGTTTGGTGTTAATCGCTGGAAAAGCAATATTTTTAATTAAGTCGGGATTACAATTTTCGATATTACCTACTTGATTGACTACCAAACCTAGGGTTTTGCGGTCATTGCCTGTCGAATCTGTTTCTTCTAAAGGAGCTTCTAGCACAATTACTGTATGACTCGAACTAGTTAAAGCCTGTTGGTATAACGGCGTAATACCTACTAAATTGGCTAAATCTACTAACCAGAGAATTTCACCACGCCAGTTATATACCCCCATCATCCAAGAATGCATATGAGGAATGGGCATTACTTGAGAGCAAGAAACGTTTAATACTTCGGTTAATTGAGTAATTGGTAGTAAAGCGCCTGTTTCCGAATCTAGGTATAAACGCAAAAATTGCTCTCCAATAAAATTTGGGGCTAATTTTCCTGCCGAGGTAGTAGCTAACTTATTTGAATCACCAGAAAGTAGTTTGGGATTATTTTGCTCTTGAGTAGCCAGTAAAAATTCAGACATCATCTATCTCCTTTTGTTCATTTTTGCTCTTAGTTAACTGCTCTAGAATGTCAATCAGTTCTTCTGGAACTAGAGGTTTAACCAAATAAGCAGAAGCTCCTTGTCTTAGCCCCCAAAATTTGTCAAGCTCGGTTCCTTTGCTAGAACAAAAAATAATCGGAATTTTATTCATTTCTGGGTCTGATTTAAACTCGCGACAAAGTTCAAAACCACTACGATCTGGTAAAACTACATCAAGAAGAATAATATCTGGTTTGCTATCTTGAAGTTTTGCTCTCGCTTCTGCTGCACTTTCGGCTGTCAGGACATTAAAGCCCAATTTTTTTAAATATAAAACCAGAGTTTGCCTATCTGTAAGACAATCTTCAACAACTAAAGCCGTGCTCATAAATTTTCCTTTTTCCTCGATAATCGCGATTGATAGTAGGCTATTTGGACAAATCATTTAGATCTTTACTAAATACAACGATTAGGCAACAGTCTGACCCTGTTGCTTGAGGAGTTTATCTGAGGAAGTCAACTTTTGTAAGGTACAGTGTCTCAGATGCTTGTGTAGTACTCCTAGTACTGTTTCCGCATCAACTTTGGCCTTACTCAAGAAATCTGTAGCACCGACAATTTTGGCTCTAACTCGATCGACTACACCATCATTACCCGTCAAAATAATGATCGGCGTATTACGGAAAGTTGGTATTCGGCGTAATTTGTCGCAGATTTCATAGCCATTGGTGTTAGGCATCATCAGGTCTAGAAAAATGAGATCTGGTTTAAGGGCTAGTAAAGCACCAAAAGCTCTTAGGGGCTCATTGATACCTACAAAACGATAGCCTGAAGCCACTAGTAATTTTTCCATGGATTGACAAACTAGAGGACTATCATCCACACAAGCAATTAAAGGTTTGCGCTCTTGTTCGGTTTTGTTATTGGAATCAATGTTAACTGGTGAAGGTGTATCGGGAACATTGACAAGTTCCACTAACCCAGATTGAAAATAAGGCAATAAAGAACGAATAACTGTTAATACATCTCGCTTCATGCGTATTGACAATTCTCTCAAGGTTGGTTGCCCCTCAAGTAGTTGCTCCAGCATCTGTAGCACATGAGTGGATGTATTCTGTTGTAGTTGTTCTGGTTGTCTAATAACTGGGGCTTGATTGGGATAGAATTGAGCAAGTCTGGCTTCTTGCCAAGCACGCCATTGCCTTTCTACTTCAGCAACTACTTGATTACCGTCTATCAAAACTATGGCTGATGAGGTTGGAATTGGAGACTGACTTTGCTTGAGTTCATAAGAAACCTGGGGTGTTTGGTTAATGTCAAATAATCCTTCAACTATTACAGACCAGATGAGCTTAGTTGCTTGTTCGCGAGTGATTTTTTGTTGCTGTATCCACAAAGACAACAATTCGTAATGCCAAGAAATTTTGGCATTTTGAGTATTAATAGTTGCTAAATCGGACTTCCAATTAAACTTTGACTTGGGAGTAAATAAGTTAGGAAATTGGGTATTTAGATGTCTTATCCATTGTCTTATAGGATGTACACCTCCTGTAACATATACTATAAAACCTGAATGAAGATAAAAAACCCATTTATTTCCTTTTGGTTCTGTAAAAATTAATTTACCACTAAACTTTAGTTGCTTGAGAGTGGCAAATAGCTCATTTTGTTTAAGAGTATCGAAGGCTCTTATATCTTGAGAATTGCTGTTTTTTTGAGAGAGATCGGTCGATTGTTCCGAGATATTGTTATTCATCATCTTTACCATAAAATTGGGTTGATATTAACTTAAGTCAGTGAGATTTCTGGCTTTTCCAGCTAGAGTCACTCTGACCAGTACTTTTGTTCCAAAACTAGTTCGCGTTATAATTTAGGTGGTAGGGAGCTAGCTGCCAGTGATTAGCTAATTGGGAAATAATCTTCTGAGAAAAACTGCAACTTTTTCTCAGGGATAATACCAAAATGCTAGGTCGCTTAACGAGTAAATCGTTACATATTGCTTTGATGGTTTTAGGAGAGTTAAATTTTTACACTCCTAGAGCGTGTCCGCGCTTACCTGAACTGGATTATCGGGCAAAATAAAATTCTGGCTCTGTTTTTCCAGCAGCTTTTAGCTGTACTGGTTGAATTATTATCAATTAGAATTGCCCTCTGAGTAATTTTTTTTGGGGGGCATTTCTTTCCAATTTTAGGTATATAATCTCCACATATCAACTCGTTCATTTGCTCACTCTCTTCTTTTTTTACTAATTACATATAGTTTAAAGACGGTTGTAACACTCCGAAAATGCATAAATACATAATATATTTTTTTTGTCTAAAATTTACATAGAGTTATGATTTATAGGAAACAGGAAGCAGATAAACTAGGATAAAATAATTAGCTATCTACTTCCCAAATATCGTTTAATGTTCTCGATCTTGTTTTTTAGACTAAACAATGAATGGGAACAAACTAGGGACAAAAGTATAGATACTATTGATGGGGAAGATTAGGAAGATAGGGGAGATGGGCGAAATTATGGGGAGCAAACAACCAACACCTATCAATTTGTTGAATCTAGAAATAGTTGTTGAATTTTGTCTGGGGTTAACTCTCGTACATTATTAATAACTATATCGGCACCTGCGGTGATTAATTTCTGCTTATAATCCTGTTGTCTTTGGGGAGTTGTCTGAACGTGGGGTGGTAAAACACCGATCGCCAGCCAAGGACGTTCTGGCATTGCTTCTCTGGCACGAATTATGGTGTGCATATCCGCTACAGTGTCTCCTACGTAAAGTATGGGAATTAGAGTAGAAGCTTGGGTTTCTATAGCAGCGATCGTCATGAATAAGCCGGTAGGATCGGGCTTACCTGGAGCATCTTCCATGGCAACGAGTACAGGAGAGTAGAGTCCCAATCTTTTTTGGAGAATGTACTCCGCAGAGCCTCTGGTTGCCCCACTAAAAAATCCCCAACCAATTTGATTGGCACTTAGCTGTTCTAAGTATGCTAATGAGATTAACAGTGGTTCGCTCGTAATATAACCATCCCAATTTACTCCCCGATAGCGGTCTTGGAAAAAAGCAACAATATTGTCGTAGTCAAAATTTAGTTTTTCTCTTTGCTTTCCTTGAGATTCAAAATAACGATAGATTAACTCTTGAGAAGCTTGCCAATCATTATTCCAAATACCTTCAGCTTTGAGTCGATCGAGATCTTCCATCGTCGGTCGCCAAGCTCGAGCGGTAAAATGTTCTACTGTATCGGCGATCGCTCGTCGATAAGAATTGCTTACATCTCTAACTACTCCATCGATATCAAAAACCACAATCGCGATTAGCTTTTTTTTCATCATGAGCAGAATTAGGTATAATATAGTTGGGTTAATTATGTAGAATAGCCCTTAATGGAAGTTGGAGGCGTAATTGGAGTCAAAATTTACTTTAAAAGTTCTTTGGTTAGACAAAGATGTGGCGATCGCTGTAGATCAAGTAGTGGGAAAAGGAACGAGTCCTTTAACTGCTTATTTTTTCTGGCCACGCAATGATGCTTGGCAACAGCTAAAAGACGAACTAGAAGCCAAACATTGGATTCCAGAAACAGACCGTATTGAAATTCTCAATAAAGCCACTGAAGTAATCAACTTTTGGCAAGAATACGGTAAAACTACTTCGATGATGCAGGCTCAAACTAAATTCCCTGAAGTCGTGTTTACGGGAACTAACTAATCCACAAAAACTAATAAGCTTAGTAGAATTAAATTTAACTAAACCGCTCTTTGTTTTTTCAGTATATAGTACATACCTGTAGGGTGGAGCTTTTAAAAGTTCCGACCCTTATTTTTATGTTCAAAATTAAAGAGATACCATTCCGCCCGCAGCCTGAAATCTAGCTCTTGCTCTTTTTAAAGATTGAGTTGCCTGAATTTTTGCCAGGCGATCGCTACCTTTGTCAGCTTCGTTAAAGCGAGCTTGAGCTTGTTCGTATTCTGTACGAGCAGTTTCTTGTTCGATAGAACTGCCCATTTCTGCTCCATTAACTAAAACTTTTACTTCATTATTTTCTACTTCGACAAATCCTCCCATCAGGGCGATCGACTGCCAATCTTTACCAGGGCGAATACGCATTACCCCAATATCAAGAGCACTTAAAAGAGGAGCATGACCGGATAAAATACCCAATTGACCTGTAGTACTAGGGAGGACGATTTCTTCGACTCGGTCATCCCAGACAGTTTTATCTGGAGTAATTACTTTTAAAGTTAACGACATGTTATTCAGTTATCAGTTATCAGTTATCAGTAGGGGACGGGGCGTTGCCCGAAGGGCTGACGCAGGTTCAGCACACAGCCCCTCCGATTCGCGAATCGCCCGTACATCAGTTATCAGCTTTGAGAAATAACAGTGAGCAGTAAACAGATTAAATTTTCACTGTTTACCGTTCACTATTAACTGACAATTATTTTTGCTTGAGTTTTTCAGCTTTCGCTTTAGCTTCTTCAATATCGCCTACCAGATAGAAAGCTTGTTCTGGTAGAGCGTCTAATTCTCCAGAGAGAATCATTTGGAAGCCTTTGATAGTGTCTTCTAAAGTTACATACTTACCAGGCGCGCCAGTAAATACTTCAGCTACAAAGAAAGGTTGAGACAAGAAACGCTCGATCTTTCTAGCACGGTCTACTGTAATACGGTCTTCTTCCGACAACTCATCTAGACCCAAGATAGCAATAATATCTTGTAGTTCTTTGTAACGTTGCAGAGTAGACTGTACAGCACGAGCAGTGTTGTAATGTTCTTCCCCTACAATACTAGGCTGTAACATAGTACTAGTAGAATCTAAGGGGTCTACCGCAGGATAAATACCCTTAGAAGCCAAGGCACGAGACAACACTGTTGTTCCATCTAAGTGCGCAAAGGTAGTTGCAGGCGCAGGGTCAGTCAAGTCATCAGCAGGAACATAAACTGCCTGAATAGAAGTAATAGAACCTTCTTTAGTAGAAGTAATGCGTTCTTGTAAATCACCTACATCTGTACCCAAAGTTGGTTGATATCCTACCGCAGAAGGCATTCGACCTAACAGTGCGGATACTTCAGAACCAGCTTGGACGAAGCGGAAGATGTTATCGATAAATAGAAGTACGTCTTGCTTATTAACATCGCGGAAATACTCAGCCATAGTTAGAGCAGATAATCCAACCCGCATTCTAGCACCAGGGGGTTCATTCATCTGACCGTAAACCAGAGCGATTTTGGAATCTTCAGGATTTTCAGCATTAATCACCTTAGATTCAATCATTTCGTTGTAAAGGTCATTCCCTTCACGGGTGCGCTCCCCTACACCACCAAATACAGATACCCCACCGTGTTGGATCGCGATGTTGTTGATCAATTCCATCATGATTACGGTTTTGCCTACACCAGCACCACCAAATAGACCGATCTTTCCACCTTGACGATAAGGAGTTAACAAGTCAACAACTTTAACACCTGTTTCAAATACTTTAGGCTTGGTTTCTAGTTCGGTTAATTTAGGAGCAGGTCTGTGAATGGGGGACTTTTCTTCTGTATTGACAGGTCCTTTGTTATCTACAGGTTCGCCCAATACGTTAAAGATTCTACCCAGAGTAGCTTTACCTACAGGAACGCTGATTGGTGCGCCAGTATCGACAATATCCATTCCTCGCACTAAGCCATCAGTACTACTCATGGCAACGGCGCGGACTTGGTTGTCGCCGAGTAACTGTTGCACTTCACAGGTGACAGCAATATCTTGTCCTGCTGCATTCTTGCCTTCAACTCTTAAGGCGTTGTAAATACGGGGCATTTTCCCGCTAGTAAATTCTGCATCGATTACGGGACCGATGATTTGAGTTATTTTACCAGTGTTTGTTTTATCTGTTGTGGCTACCATGCTTTACGTCTACTTGGTGGTTAGCTATTTATAAAAGTATTAAGGCAGAGAAATCCTTAAGTTAGTCTAAAAATTCGCCATGCTCTAGATTATCATTTTATTGAATCTTCTTAAGATCAATTCTGGAAAGTAGTAATCACTATAGTCTGCAAATTCGGAACTGATACCAATTAGATCGGGATTTCTTCGATTTCAGTAATTAAATTTGATGTCTCGCTCTGGTTTTTGCTCTCTTCACTACTCAGAAAGAATTGATGATAGGGGCAATTTGTCTCACAATTGACTCGATGAGGAAAGGGAATTTCTTTGTTTTGATAATCATCTAACCATCTGTCTAGTTGATTTAGTAATTCAGCTAAATCTTGTTTATTTTGTTGATGTTGTTGGCTATTGTAGGTAAAAGTAAGACTTTGGGGTTGATGCGGTAGTTTGACGAACCAATAGGTAAAAGAAATTTGTTCGGGTAAATAGTCAGAAGTTTCGGCTAAAACGTACATATAAAGGCGAGTTTGCCAATTATTTGCTAGTTTCTTTTTATTTGGTGGTTTTAGATAGGTTTTCCAGTCTAAAATTTTGGCTGCTTCTTTATTTACTATCAACAAATCGTAAATAACAGTCAACAAATAGTTATTAAAGCTAAGAGTACGAGAGTGTTCTGCTGCGCGAATATCTCGTGCTGGTAGTAAAATTTCTGGTGCAGCTTTAATTAAGGCAGCCAAAGAGTGATGTAATTCTGGTTCTTCTATTAAAAGAGATTCGAGGGGTAATCCTAATTCTCTCTGTTGCATCAATAGATGAAAGCGAGTTCCCCAAGTTTGTTTTTCTTGTTGTTCGGGATTAAGGGGAGAATGTAATTGTTCGAGATATATTTGTTGAAATCTAGGGGGACAGGTAGCTATTAGATTTAGATGTCCTTGAGACAAACGGATTAAAGACGATCGATCTTTAAAAATCATTGATGAGCCAATAGTCTTTGTTTCTTTATTTTAATAGATTCTTTAGATGTAGCATTTTATATGCTAAGTAATTCCATCTAAAAAGACGCAAAATAGTCAGCAATCGTAATTTTTGGTGACAGGTTCCCCCTCGCTCTTTTGATTTATATAATCGGAAGTTTACCAAGATAATTTAGATGCGTTTGCCCCGATCTCTCTTCCCTTTAATTGTCATATATTTTACATTTAAATCATTTTTTTTCTGACTATACAGCTTTTATGTATTTAGGTGAGTTAGTAGAATTTGGTCTGACTAAAGAAGTTTTTGCTCAACCTGCCAAAAAACAAACTAAGGATTATATTAGCGGAAGAATTGGCTAACTTTCACTCAATTAGAAATGCGCTATCTGACCACTTCAAATAGCGCAAAAAAAGTAAGTAAGAGAAAAATTTATTTACATATTTGTATGTAAGCGAGCGATATTTTAGGCATTTGTATCTAAACTATTACTGGAGCGGGATCTCAATTAAAGATTAGATGAAATTCATCTGAAACTACTGGTAATGTATTAATTAATTATTTGGCTCATGATAATTTATTAAATATAAATTCCAGGCAGACAAATTGATTGATTTTTAGAGTAATGGCTAACAATAAAAATAAAGACCGTTTAGAGGCAGTAATATTCGCCGGTAGTGGATTAGTAGCAGGTGCAGGTGTTTCTGCTGCTGTTGGTGGTATTGGTTTAGCAGTAGCAGAAATTGCTATAGGTATGGGCTTAATTCCTCTAGCAGCAGCGGGTGCTGTAGTAGGATTAGCTGCCTATGGTTTCAAAAAAATACTTTAGTAAATTAACGGATAGTTTGTTTGTTCTAAGAATAAAACTACGTAATTTTACTTATATGGGTAATTGTAAAAAATATGTAAATTTCCGTGCAAATACTTAGATGCTTAATTACCATAATATGGGAAACGCTTATTTTTATATATAGTATTTATCTCCATAACTTATGATCGATGTTCTTATTGTTGACGATCAAAAGACTATCCATACAATTCTAGAATCTCATCTTAAAACAGAATCTAATATAAATATAGTGGGATTTGCAGTTAATGGGCAAGAAGCTATTGACCAAATATCCAGTCTACAGCCCGATGTAGTTTTGATGGATATAGAAATGCCCGTTATGGATGGTTTAGCTGCTACCAAAATAATAACGGATAGATTTGTTAATACCAAAGTTTTAATACTTACAGTTCATGACAACGATCGACATCTAAATCAATCCTTACAAAATGGTGCTAAAGGATATTTACTCAAAACGGCTCCCGCTGAAGAACTAATTAATGCCATCCGACAAGTCCATAAAGGATATTTTCAACTAGGACTAGAATTAGTAGAAAAATATATTTACAAAATTCTCAAACTAGAATCGGATATTGATGAAGTTTCACGTTTAAAACAAGAAGTAGAGATCCAATCACAAAACTTAGAAAAAATAAATAGTCAATTTGTTGTAGTGAAACAAGAAATAGAGCGAGAAACTATAAAAAAAGTAGAGAAAACCCTAGATAGACACAAGGGTTTTTTAATTAATACCGATCCTAATATTCAGTTTGAAGTAGATGGGATATCTCATCGCTTAAAAAAGTTAGAAAAAAATGTGGCTCGTGTTTCTAAATTACAAGTAATTTGTTTTTTAATTCTTTTAGCTTTAGCAACTTTTTCGCTCTTAATTAATCTCTAAATAGAATAGATTTCTGGCATAATTACTATATACCTCGTTTGAGTGGAGGGAAAAGGTAAAAATAGCCATGACTACTACTAACACTAAAGCTAGTGCTAAGCAAATCGATCTCAATGACCCTAAATATTACTTTAATCGTGAATTAAGTTGGCTAGAGTTTAACTATAGAGTTTTACACGAAGCACTGGACGAACGTACCCCCTTATTAGAACGTCTTAAGTTTATGGCAATCTTTAGTGCCAACTTAGACGAGTTTTTCATGGTGCGAGTAGCAGGCTTAAAGCAGCAGCTAGAAGCAGGAGTAACCAATTTAACGGCTGATGGTCGTACTCCAGCTCAACAACTAAAGGATATTAACGATCGTCTTCTTCCTTTAATCGAAAAACAACATCAACATTTTGAACGAGTTTTAAAGGCGAAATTAACCAATCATGGTATTCATCTTCTCGATTACGTCGATCTCAACCAAGAACAAAAAAATTATATAGATAGATTTTTTGAAGAACATATATTTCCCGTTCTCACTCCTCTAGCGGTAGATCCTTCTCATCCTTTTCCCTATATTTCTAATCTCAGTCTTAATTTAGCCGTAGTAGTCAAAGACCCAGATACAGAAGAAGAGCTATTTGCCCGAGTAAAAGTACCTAAAGTCTTACCTCGTTTTGTTCCTTTTCCAGAAGAGTTACGTCAGCGACAAAAAGGAAAAGTATCAGTTTGGACTGGCGTACCTTTAGAACAAGCGATCGCTCACAATTTGGAGTATCTATTTCCTGGTATGAATATCATGGAATGTTATGCTTTTCGGGTGACTCGTAACGCAGATTTAGCAGTAGAGGAAGACGAAGCAGATGATTTACTCTTGGCGATCGAACAAGAATTGTATAAACGTCGGATTGGCAGATCTGCGGTAAGACTAGAAATTCAAGCGGGTACTCCGGATGATGTCCGCTCGATGATTAAAAGAGAGTTAGCTTTAGCAGAAGAAGATATTTATGATATCGATGGCTTACTAGGCTTAGGCGATTTGATGTCTTTTATGGCATTGCCTTTGCCAGAATTAAAAGACCGTCCTTGGTCTCCCGTAATTCCCCCCAGACTGAATCGATTACAAGATATTAACCTCACCAATGAGGTGGAAGACGGAGACGACTTTTTTAGCATTATTCGGGATGGAGACCTCTTAGTTCATCATCCTTATCATTCTTTTAGTGGCACAGTACAACGTTTTCTGACTCAGGCTGCTTACGATCCTCACGTTTTGGCAATCAAAATGACTCTCTACCGTACCTCGGGAGACTCACCAATTCTCAAAGCTTTAATTACGGCAGCAGAAAACGGTAAGCAAGTATCCGTATTAGTAGAGTTAAAAGCCCGTTTTGATGAAGAAAATAATATTAATTGGGCAAGAAAACTAGAAAAGTCTGGAGTTCATGTTGTTTATGGTTTGGTAGGATTGAAAACTCACACCAAAATATCTCTGGTCGTACGGCAAGAAGAAAACAAGATTCGCCGTTATGTTCATATCGGTACGGGAAATTACAATCCTAAAACTGCTAAACTCTATACCGATCTAGGAATTATAAGCTGTCGAGAAGATTTAGGAGCAGATTTAACCGATTTATTTAATTTCTTGACTGGTTATTCTCGGCAAAAATCTTATCGTCAATTATTAGTTGCTCCAGTTAGTTTACGCGATCGCACTCTTGCAATGATCCATAGAGAAATAGACAACTGCAAACATAAGGGTACGGGACGGATTATTGCCAAAATGAATTCATTAGTAGACCAAGAAGTTATTGCTACTCTCTATGAAGCTTCTAATGCAGGGGTACAAATCGATTTGATTGTCAGGGGAATATGTTGTTTACGTCCTGGTATTAAAGGAGTAAGCGATAATATCCGCGTAATTAGTATTATCGGTCGTTTTTTAGAACATTCACGCATTTTCTATTTTTACAACAATGGTGAAGAGGAACTATATATTGGTAGTGCAGATTGGATGAAACGTAATCTTAGTAGACGAGTAGAAGCTGTTACGCCAATCGCCGATCCAGAAATTGCTAAAGATTTACAAGAGATTTTAGGTGTTATGCTATCTGATAATCGTCAGGCTTGGGAATTGCAACCAGATGGTAGCTATATTCAAAGACAGCCTGAAGAAAATAGTCAAGCACAAAGTGCTCACTCTATTTTAATGACAATGGCAATGCAATCAGTGGGAATTGCTTAAGGTAGAATTAGTCTAGCTTTGCGAAGAATTAAAGCTAGAATTGTTTCTTCCTGAATAATAATATCTGCCTTAGCTTTCATACCAGATTTCAATTGACATTTGTGTTTAGCTTTATGGAGAGAAATACTGGCAGGTTCAATTGTTACTTCATAAGTATCGCTAACAGAATTAGCATTTTGCTTAGAGATAGGCGTATCTTCTGGTTTTAGAGATTGGGAGACATTGGGATAGATCGCGATTGTTTTGCCCTGAAGGGTTCTATAATGAACATAAGGACAGGCAAAAAATTTTAACTGAACTTCTCGATCTTTTTCTACCTTGGCAATATCTTGAGAAGGAACAGAAGCTTTAATTAAAAGAGGAACTCGACTAGAAGAAACCTTTGTAATTAACTCTTGTGAAGGGACTAATGATTGTCGGTCGTGAGGATTTTGTAAATTGTTGTCAAGGTACTGCAATTGTTGTCGATCGTGTTTGAGCTCTTGTGAAGTTATTTTTTTTTCTTTGAGGTCTGTTGTGTGGGTAATAATTTGCGATCGCGAAACTGTCTCCGTATTGGCAGATTTTTGCTTTTTTTTCCAATCCTCAATTATTTCACCAGTAGAATAAATTTGAGCATTGGCTCTAACTGTGATTTTGTACTCGATCTTGCTAGCTAAAAAAATAACAAAACCAAACATTACAAACATACCCAGTATAAATAAAAAAACAATTCCCTTTCTATCGATTGCTGAATTAATATAAAGGAACCTTTTATTTAGACGAAGCAATGACAGAAATGACAATTCTGACCAATACCGATCTAGTTGCCAATTGTTAGTGCGGGAAGATGTTGACTCATTTAAGGCTGCATTCGCAGAGATAATTTTTTCTCGTTCTATTTTTTGACTGTTGCTTTCTGCCTCTTTAGCATTAAAGACTGGCTCTGAACTTGAATCAGTTTGGTTTCTACGGGATTCAGAATCTTGCAATACTATATAAGATTCATCCTCAGAAAAGGTTGGTATTATTCGTACATTTCGTTTATGTATCAATTTAATTGCTGCCGATAACTCTTCTACAGGCATATTTTTGATAAAATAGCCATTCGCTCCCGCGTTTAAGGCTTTATCGATATAATCTTGACTATTATGACTACTGATAATTAATACTTTGGTTCTAGGAAAAAGCTGACGAATGATTGTGGTGGCAGTCAATCCGTCCATTTCTGGCATTTCCATATCCATCAAGACAATATCAGGATTTAACTCTTCAACTAGCTGTAGGGCTATTTTTCCATTTTCAGCAGTTCCAATTATCTCTAAATCTGATTCAGACTTGAAGTAAATATTTAAAGCTTGCCTAATCAAATTAGCGTCGTCAGCAATTAAAATGCGAACCATAGATCATCTATCATTAGATATAGTTATTTATACTTAAGTGTAATTACTTATGGTGAGAATTTAGATAGCGAAATTTAAAGATTAGATGATTTTTTATCAGAAATTTGTTGCGATATTTTATAATGCCGTTTATTAAAAAAAAGCAAGCAGAATAAAACTAAAACAATAATTTTTCAAAATAAGATTGAATCTTGTATCTCTGTATCTCAATGAATTGAGAAGTCATAAGGCAAATAACTGCATACATCAATTCAATTGTGCAACGCCGATAAATTTATTTGTATTCAGCTATATGTATGTTGACTTATTTAAAAAATTTCTGTCGATCGCTGGATTCGCCTAAATAATTACTGGTATTGGCAACATCGAGTTTATCGTGCCGATGTCGATCGACTCAACTTTTTTACCAGATAGTAAAAAGCGTAAAGGTTAATTAACAGTTCGCCAAATGCTAACTATTGCTAACTTTACCTATCTTTCGCTTAAGTTGACGAATATAGCCTCTAATAACATCAGTTTTAGTCTTTTCACTTTGTTTACAGTATTGTTCTAAAATCGATGCTTCTTCATCATAAATTGTTACTTATAGCCGTTTAATTGTACGGAAATATAACGTATAATGTTTTCATGATACTAGGATTTAAAACAGAACTCAAATTAAATAACAGGCAACGAACACAACTAGCTCAACACGCTGGAGTTGCTCGTCATGCCTGGAATTGGGGGCTGGGGTTAACTAAACAAATACTTGACCATAACCAAAAAAATCCAGAAGATAAAATTAAATTCCCTTCTGGGATTGATTTGCATAAATGGTTAGTAGGAATAGTTAAGCCAAAAAATCCTTGGTACTACGAATCATCTAAATGCGCTCCTCAGTTTGCTTTAAGACAACTAAGAGAAGCATGGAACAGATGCTTTAAAAAAACATCCAAAGCTCCTAAATTCAAGAAAAAAGGACGGAATGATAGCTTTACTCTTGATGGCACGATTAAAGTAGTAGACCACTTTAAAATTCAAGTTCCTAAAATTGGGATACTAAGAACTTATGAAAGACTGCCACAGGGATATAAACCAAAAAACGTTACTATTTCCCGAAAAGCCGAGAGCTGGTTCATCAGTTATAAGATTGAAGTCGAACCCTTATATACCCCCAAATCAGTAGATAGAATAGGAGTCGATTTAGGGGTTAAAACCTTAGCTTATCTGAGTACGGGGATTATTTTTGAAGGAGCAAAAGCTTACAAGTCTTATGAAAAAAGATTATCGAGATTACAGTGGTTAAACCGCAACAAGATAATCGGTTCTAATAACTGGAAAAAAGCTCAATTAAAAATAGCTAAACTAGTAGCTGTCCATTTTCCCAACTGAGTACAAGGTGAGATATTTGTGATCAAGTTGGTTCAAGTAATGGCAGATACCTTAACTGTGTACATTCATGATGACAACTGTGTACGAAATTG